>DASXVU010000046.1 GCA_036504055.1 Methanomassiliicoccales archaeon
CCCTGCTGCAGTTCAAGGACGGGACGCCGGTGCCTATGTCCCATAGGCCCGACAACCGCCCAGAACCACGTTTACGGGCATTGCGAGAGCTGAAGGGCATGGGAATATTGTCTGTGGATTCGTCGACCGGCGAACCGCGAGTATTTCTGACCCCCAACGGTCAAAGCGTATTGGAATGGCTGAGACGATGTTGATCTTCCCATCTAGATGAGTGGGAATATCCTTTGAACAAATGCTTTTGGAAAACCTCGATCTGATTGGGGAGGTCACCATTGGCAAGGTTACTTTTTCATATAAGTAGGGAATTGGAAACATGGTTGGATTCACATAGAGACGGTAATTCATCCTTTCATATTCTGGGTGTCATCCCCACCGCATCCATGCAGCGACATGTGCCGAAATGGCTCATAAAGATGCGGTAATACATCAGCTCCTCTTTGTTCCTGACCCTGCCTCCTGGGATATCCTTTGTCTCTTTCTCAAATTCCCGATCTGTGATCTCCCGCTCGGCGATGCCCTTCATCGCCTCCATCGAACCCGCACCATCACTGAACCGCTTCTTCTGCCTCTGGACCACCTCGTCCGGTAATAAGCCTCCATAAGCCTTGCGCAATGCTATCTTGCTCAATCCATATCTTCCGTCCACGAGGTCCTTGGCACCAATCTTAAGCCCATAGGCGATGATCGCAGGGTCCATGAACGGCATCCGGCAGTCCAGAGAGGCCGACGAGGTCATCCGGTCAACCCTCTGGAACCCGGTCAAATGGCCACCTAGCAGGAGGGAGTTGCGTTCCTCCCGAAGGGTCCGGTCGTCAAGCTCGATCATGTGGTCATAGCCGCCAAAGATCTCGTCGGAGCCTTCTCCACACAGAGTGACACAGCCTCTGTCCGTGATGGAATGCGTGGCAAGATAGTTCGGGATGCTGCTCCTCACCAACGGGAGATCGAAGCTCTCGAGGGAATAGATCGCTTTGTCCAGGGTCTCGATCATGTCATCGATGTCATATGTCCTCTCCTTATGGTCCGTCCCAAGATGTACAGCCACTTTCCGAGCCATCTCAATGTCCTTGGATCCATTCATGCCGACGCACAATGTGTTGACATCGTCGCACTGTCTTGCAGCCTCTGCGGCAATGACGCTGCTGTCCAATCCTCCGCTTAAAAGGACATTGACCCGGTTGCCTCTCTCTATGCAGCGTCCTACGCTACGCCCGATCAATCTTCTCAGGCATAGGCCAGGCTCCACGTTGTTCATTCTATGAACGATCTCGGGAATTATTTCCTTAAACCCACTGACGGTCGAGAATATGCCGCCGCAAGGGAACGGTCTGAAATCATCGTCAAGCATTTGCTGGGACTTCATCTCGGACGAATAGCCCCCGATATTCTCTGCCAGGCTTATGTACAAAGGCTTGAGCCCATAGGAATCCCGGGCCAGTATCAATTCCTTCCCATTGAGGATCGATATGGCGAATGCTCCGCTTAGATGGTTCAGGGCGGAAGGGCCCTTGAGCTTGAACAGGTCCAGGACCAATCGTGAGTCCGGGACCTCGGGATCTATCTTTCCAAAAAAGTTCAACTGCAAAGAGTCACGGTTGAAAAGATATGAATCGGCTGCCACCGCGATATCATCTTCGACGACTATGCTTGCCGATGTCCTATCGTTCTGAAGGCGGTGTTTGCACCCCCCGATGGTCACTCCTTCCGTCTCGATGATCATTTCGTCTTCTTGGCCCCGATGCCTTATCATGCCGAGCATCTCTTTGACCAGAACTCTGTCATTCGAGCCGAACGTTCCCGCCAATCCCTGCATCATCTCACCACACATATCTCGATAAGGTCCAGCGCCTCGTCCCCGGAGATCAGTTCCATGAGCCTCTGCCTCACTGATAGCGGCTTACCGGTCCTTTCATCCACAGCATCGCATCCTCCATCGATGATCGCCGTGACTATTCTTCCCTTGGCCACTTTGCTGTCCTTCAGGTCCATTGCGTCCAGTATCCCTAATCGGATGATCTCGCCCATGACCTTCGGCGAACAATAAGGGTCTTCGGCCATGCGCAGTCCGACCTTTTTGATCACCTGCAGAAGGTATCTCGCCTCTGAGATGAGGTATTTCTTCCGGGCAACGATCCGAGGGTCCTGTTCCGGCAAGAACTCACTTTTCAATGCCTTTTCGATCGCTCCCCTCACGATGTCACAGCTCTCGATAATGACATCAGGGGTCGCCACATCATACGCTTCGCTATATCCGACCACATGGACGATGTGAGGCTTTACGACCATTGCGTTGAAGACCGAGACCGCCAGCTGCCCCTTGGCAATGTTCGGGTGGTGGGACAATGAGTTCAATCCTGAACGGACCATCCGGATGATATGGAAATCCTTGTCCTCGAGCGTCGTGACCAGCTCCAGCTTGGCCATCATCTTGGCCCGGTCCATGACCGGCGACATGCCGCGAGGGGTCTCGAACATGAACTGGCAAACATAATCCCTCACGCCCAACGCTTTTGCGTTGTATGCGCACAGATAAGCCACGACCAACTCGATGGTGTCGCCCGAGGAACGGAGGGACCATTGATGGGAATCGGTGACCTCGACCGGAATGCCCCTGTCCGCGTGCCATGCGATCACCGCCTGGTTCTCCTGCATCGCCGCTTCCAGGGTCCTATCGGAACGACCGTCCAGCTCACTATACCAGGCCAGCGGTATCGCCCCCCAGGTATTGTTTATCGTTTCATGCAACATCTCGGCCCATCTTTCCAGATCTCTTGTTCCACTGTAGCAGCGCAGCAGGGGGCGGTTCCCCACGCGGGTGATTTGGTACAATCTGCGAAGATCCTCGACATCTCTCAACGGAACCCCGCCGGCACCGTCCAGCTCGTTATTCATCTCGCCTGGGCGAAAGAAGTTCTCCTGGGCGTTCTGGTCGGGCGCTATCGACAGGATATCGACGGACCTTTCCTGCGCCAGCCGGCCCGCCCCTTGGATCGTATCCTCCAATGAGGGCATCCCGAAATGATGCCTGATGAGCGGATATGGGTATGAGTTCTGTATCCGCGTTTGGAGATCATCGCCGACAGGATCAAGCTGTTTCTCGATAATCTTCCCATCAAGCACGGAGATTATCTCCTCCGGCGATTCCCCACCGGCGAAGACCTTTTCGAAAATTCCAGAGTGCTTCGCCATTTCTGCCACCGGGGGCGTCCCTCCGAACAGCAATCGACGACCTTTCCATCGGTCGTCCCTCTCGATCTCGCCTTGGAGGTCCAACATAAGGCGCTCTGCGGAACCAGGGTCAAGGCGGTAACTTAGCACGACCATCTCCGGGTCCCATTCGATCATCTCGTTCACGATCTGTTGATTCGTGACGCATGTGCCAAGGAAACGCACCTCATTCCCAAGGGACTTCGCGGCCCTCAGAAATGACTGGATGCCTGCAACGTGCACGCATTTTCCCATCGTCGCTCCAAGGATCCTCATCTATGTGCCCCCTTCAATGCCACCATTCTGATCTGTTTGACGTTCATTCCCCCGATCCCCACCTTCTCCACCGTCCTTCCAACCGTCATATAGTCCTGGACATCTATCAACGAGGCAAGATGGACCAGGGATTCCATCGTCGGGGTCTTTATGCCGATGAGATGGCCGAGTGAGACCATGGGCACCAAGCTCATCGGAACGTCCTCGAACAGATAGCGATGGACCAGTGAAGAAGGAGCCCTCACTCCCTTGTACCCAGGGGTCGATTGGATGGCCTCGTAGAGTGTCTTTCCGTATGAATTGTAAGCGAGGTAAAGCCATTCACGGGCTGTATGGCAATGAACTCCCAAGGCGGTTCCCAAAGCGACCCTTTCGGCGTCGCCGCATTCGAGCACGGCCGCTGTCGATGGTGTTACCCCTTCCAGATAGTATTCAAAGTCACCATGGGTCGATTCGATACGGGCGGCGTTCAGAAGGGTGAGGGTCGGGTGGAAGATCGCTCCAATGTTATCGAGACTCGTCTCCAGGACATTGGTGGCGGCAACGAATTGCGGAAAGGCATCATGGATCCGGGCCAAGGCATCCGGTGTCCTGTGTGCAGGAATGGCGGCCATCGGGACAGAGTTCTTGATCTGAATGATCCTGGCCTTATTCGTTTCCACCCTGCGGGACACGTACACGAATGACTGTGTTTCCGCAACCAATGGATGCTGCTTCTTGCCCTTCTCCTTGAGTACCGATAAGAATTCCATTGCACCGAAGGTTCTGCCCGGGTTTAGGATGACCAACTGATCCTTTTTCAAGTAGGGTGCGAATCTTTCCGCGATCTCCCTATGTCCAGAAGCAGGAATGACCACCATTACGATATCCGCATCCTCAACTGCCTCCTTCATTTCGGAGGTCGCACAGTGTACCTTGCCAAATCCATTCAATACCCCCTCGACCTCGATCCCGCCTCTGTCCACGATGCAATCTATCTTCTCTTTGGACCTATTCCATATCGTCGTCTCGAAACCCATGATCGCAAGATGTCCTGCCATGGCCAAACCACCATGTCCTGCTCCGAGGACTGCAATCTTCCGAGGTCCTTTCTGACGGTCGTTATCAGCGTTCATAACACCCCGCTTGAGATGATAAGAAAAGTCAAGAATATGTTAACGCTGAGATTATATGAATATTGCTCAAGCGAAGAACGGGATGCGGACAATAAGGACACGGCAAAAAGGTCCAATGCCTAAAACGAGACGCATTCTTGTCCATTTTCCTCCAGAGTACCAACGCCGTCGAAGGGTCATTTTGTTGTCTAACCGGCATTCTCGAATAACAAGATCTCAATGGCCTTGCTGACTCTTACTGGATCAGCGCATAATTAGGAATTGGATCAATAATGCGCGCCTTAATTGGCCAACATGGCTATGTTTTGTCTCAGCAGGATTCTCAAAGAATCAGGTAGGAATTATTACCACTAACATATACACCGATAATTTATCTCGATGTTACTTGGGCACCTATTTGGACTATTTATTTCAAGTTGACATATGCCGTGCTGTAGTAGGACGGGGTCACGAAGCTGATCAGGGTCGAGGACCCGTTGGCTGGAACGATCTTAACAGTCGCAGCCGCGGTGTATCCCAGAGTCAGGCCGGTGATGCCGACGGTGATGAGGTCTCCCTGCTGGACGACGTGGTTGCCCGATATCCAGGTAGCGGCCATTCCAGTGCTGTTTGCGCCGTAGCTGACATTGGCGACGGCGTTGTTTGTGCCCTGAACAAAGGTCAGCACCTTGTTGGTGTTACCGCTGACGTACTGGATCGAAACGAGGTCCATGTTGACCGATGGGCTACCGGCCTGCAGCCTGATCTGGATGGTCAGGTCGGTGATGATCTCATATGCATGTGTGTCGGTATCGACTGTGCCCATAACATCCTGGACCACGAATCCGGGAGCAACGCTCGGGATCTGCACTCCTTTCGGTCCTGCCGATGCACCCTCACCGATCGCATTCTCGGCACACACTTTGTACCAATAGCTCCGACCGCTGGTCAGGCCTGTATCGACATATGCCAGTCCCGAGAGCGAGGCTATCAGGGCGTAGACCCCGCCAGAGGTCGTGGACCGGTACAAATTATAGCCAGTGATGATGCTGCCGCCATTGAACCATGGAGCGGTCCAATTCAAATTAACTTGCGCGTTACTAGCGAAGGCGGTTAGTCCGATAGGGGCGGTCGGAGTCAATCCTGGAGTGACTACTATAACATTCGATCTAGCACCTTCGCCGACGATATTCAAAGCACTGACGGTGTAATAGTAGACCGAGCCATTTTTGAGAGAGGTTCCAGTAAAGGTTATGAGGGAGCTATCGAGAGTGGCGAGGAGCATCCCTTCACCCGAGGTTGTGCTGCGGTAGACCTTGTAGTCGGTGATACTACTGCCGCCATTGAACTTTGGCGCTGTCCAGTTCAAAGTTACGTCACCGTTTCCTGCGGTGGCGGTCAATCCGGTCGGGGCATTCGGTACCGTGGCCGGAGTTGATACGACGGAGTTGGACAGATATCCTTCCCCGGCCAGATTATGTGCGGCAACGGTAAAAGTATGTGACGATCCGTCCGTCAGACCGTCGATTGTTGCGGTTAATCCAGTCTGTTTTTCTGTCAGGACGCTTCCATCCTGATAGATGACATAGTAATCAATGATATTTCCACCATCGGACGATGGCGCTGTCCAGTTCAGGGATACTTGTGCGATCCCTGCCGTCGCCATAAGTCCAGTCGGGGCTTTAGGAACTGTGAACGGCACAGTTAGGACCATGTCGGTCTTTATGCCTTCACCTGCAGAATTGACCGCACTGACATAGTACCAATAGCTCTGACCGTTGGTCAAGCCAGTATCGGTATATGTCAGTCCCGAGGGCGAAGCGATTTGGGTATAGATACCGTCAGAGGTCGTGGACCGGTACAGCTTATAGCCTGTGATGGCACTGTTACCATTATCTGTTGGGGCCTGCCAGTTCAGTCTGGATTGAGTATTTCCAGAAATAGCTTGTATGTGTTGCGGAGCGGTAGGGGTCTTTGGCGCCATGGACACAGCGAGCGTACTGACCAGGATCAGAACCGCTACCACGGCGACCACCGCTACGACGATCAAATTGTTTCTTTTCATACTATCTCGCCCCTTCCAAGATGATTATCGAAATATGGATGACTTACCCTGGTTTTGCGAGGCCCCAATTATAGCTTAATACTTTGGGGATAGTTATCATATCCAATGTCCATGGGGAGATTGATCTCCAATCGGCCCATTATCCGTTCGAACGGATCTTTTTCTACTTCCCCCGATTCGTGGTTCAAACATGTTCGTTACAGGATGATATCCTTATGTCCAATCCAAATGTCGCACTGTAGTTATGGCACGACATTATTCTTTTCGTCCGACCATGTAGACGATGTGAAAAAATTACTGTGACCTTTTACAAGAAGCATTTTACGATTTGTTGTTCAGGTTCTTGACGACTTGATGGCCTTTTATCATTAATGAGCCGAACAGGTCGACTGAATACTTTATGCCATGTCAAAATAATTCATTTTTGGGTCAATTAATATGTCCTTGGGATAGATTGATAACTCTGCAAACGAACAGCGTATGGGGGAAGTGATGCGATACTGGATAGGTAGAGAAAGGAACGAAGACAAAGGCCCGCAGAGATTATTACATTCTCAGCAAATCGACCATGGGCGCCATCAGAATATCTCCAATGCCCCAGCTTTTTCTTTGAGGTGTGAAAATGGAGATTAGGATCCCTATGATGATCCAAGATGAGTCGACATCCATCAAAAAGGTGACCCGTCTTGTCGAAAGGACCACCCTCAACGGTAAGTTCTTTCTTGATGGGCCCATAACGCAAAAAGTCGCAATCTTGGACTTCGAACCAAACACAGGGGAACTTCTGCCCGGAGCAGTTCTTTTACCTCCCGATAATAAACGGAAATTTAGGGAATACAAGGTCGACAAGAATAATATTTATTCTGATGATTTTATCAAGGTCAGCGTTTTTGCCACCGTTTTAAAAACGATGCAGATGTTCGAGGAGGAGGACAACCTTGGCAGACCGCTCACCTGGGCTTTCGGAGCCCCTCAACTACTGGTCATCCCAAGAGCCGGAGAGATGGCGAACGCCTATTATGAAAGAATATCCCATAGTCTGCAGTTCTTCCATTTCCCAAACCAGTTCCTTAAGGGCAAGACCGTCTATACTGGCCTCTCAAGAGACATCGTTGCCCATGAAACCGCCCACGCCATTCTGGACGGGATCGCCCCCCATCTCTATGATGCCATCACACCCCAGTCCCTGGCGTTGCATGAGGGAATCGCCGATCTGAGCGCTTTACTGATGGCTTTCAGAAGTGGGGATCTGCGTGAAAGGGTCCTCGGCCAGACAGGTGGGTCTCTCGAGCAATCGACCGCCTTCAACTCACTTGCAGAGGAATTTGGCCGTGCCCTTGAAGCCAGCGGCCGGAGGGGCTACCTGCGCAACATGTTCAATCAGAAGACCCTCTGCCCCAAGGATGAAACCCTCGACCCCGAAGGAAAGCCCAACCGGGTGTCCCGCAGCGAACCACACGAGCTCAGTGAGGTGATAACCGGGGCCCTCTATGCCGTTATGGTCAAGATGCATACTGCACTCTGCCGAGAGCTGGCGGAGAAGAATAACAAATCAGAGTTCTCAGTCTCGGGATTGGCCTTGTTCATCGCCGGTGAGCGCTTTAAGCGGATTACCCTCCGCGCCTTGGATCTTATTGCCCCTGGGGAGGCCTCGTTCTCGGACTATGGACGGGCCATCATCGCCTCCGACCAGGTGTCTCACCCCGACGATGAACAGGAGCGTAAATGGATCGTTGATGAGTTCCTAAAACGCTGCATCATTTCGAACCGGGAGGACCTGAGGGTGGAGACGGACTTTTATGCTCCGGAGATGGAGGGTGTTGACCTGCCCTCCTTGATTACGAGTGACTGGTATGCCTACCAATTTGCTGAGAAGAACCGCCATTTCCTGTCCATTCCTCCAGATGTCCCGTTCGCAGTAGAACCTCGTCTGGATGTCAGTAAGACAAATTATCATCAGGGTGGGGTCAAGTCATCGGTCAGGGAATGTATCTTCAAAGTGTCATGGAACCAGATCGAGCCAAACGACCTCAGCAAACGATACCCGAAGCTGCGGCGGATCACCGTTGGCACCACACTGTCCATCGACTGGAAGACAAAGAAGGTGAGGGTGTTGCTGACCTCGGATAGGTCCAAACAACAATTAGAGGGACAAAGGCAGCAACAGGATCGTAACGAATTGCTGAGAAGGCTGGTGGACCAGGACCTTCTGAGATTTGGCCAAAGTGCGCTTGGACCGGACGGCAATGAACTGAGCTCGATCATCCGCGCCGATATTTCAAGAGATGTCCTGAGGGTGCACTCGGTAGGAAAAATGCTGCACATTACTGGAGGTGTGTGACATTGGAGGAATTGCGCATACGCATGTACAATGTTCTCTTTGGATAGGCGATTCTGATCTCTGTACCCGATCTTGATATGGACGGAAATTCACACTTACGACACATTCTGATCGATTTTGGCAATGTGATGAGCGGTGAAGGAGGCCAGGATAGTGTCTTCAGACCTGTCATCGAAAACATCATCGGTGAATTGAACGGAGAGCCGCTCGACCTGTACGTGATGACCCACAAACATATGGATCACGTTCAGGGACTACTTTATTCAAATCAGAAGGTGCTGCCGAACCACGACCTCAAGGACAAACTGAAGGTCCAACATGCCTGGTTGACCGCATCCAGTGCTCCTGATTATGGCGATGCGCATCCCGAGGCCCGCAGAAAGCTGGACGAGGCCAAAGCTTGCTACGGGGAAATCGAATGTTTCATGGCAGCCTCCGGTGAGCCGATGCCCATGGCTGTCATGGCCCTGATGGCAAATAATAATCCAAGGGACACCTCCGATTGCGTCGATTATATCCGTTCGTTGGCAGAACATACCTGGTATGTGCATAGGGAGTCGGACCTGACCGACAAACACAATTTCCGGGAAGCGCACTTGGAGATATTGGCACCCGAAGAGGATACCTCCGACTACTATGGCTCATTTCAACCCGTTCGGCTCGGAGTGAAACCAGGAAAAGAGAAGGGAAAAAAACCAGTGCTGTGCACACCAATACCTCCGTCGGGAGTGGATGCCGGGGCGTTCTACGACCTGGTAACGATAAGGCGAAGCGGCTCCATGGAGAATCTTTTGGCCATAGACAAAGCGGCTAATAACACCAGCCTGGTCCTTTATCTCGAATGGCGCGGATGGCGGCTGCTCTTCCCGGGAGATGCCGAGCAACGCAGTTGGCAGGTGATGGACAAACAAGACCTCTTGAGGCAGGTTGATTTTGAAAAGGTAGGTCACCATGGGAGCCGTACCGGTACCCCTTCCCCCGAGATATTGGAGAAGATCCTGATGATCGATCCGCCAAGTTCGCGCCGTCGCTATTGCGCCATATCCACCTTTGACGGCACGTACGGTGGTGTTCCGGACCCCGACACGCTTACCGAGATCGAACGGCGTTGTGATGAGTTGAAAGACATCAGAAAAGTGCGTAAAGGAGAATACATCGATATTCAGTTCCCTGGCTGAATTGCTCAGACCCTAAATGAACAAGTAGGTCGCCGTATGAGAAGGAACACATCAGATGCATTTGACATCGGTCGATGTTGTGAGCCGGTGAGTTCGGGAACGGTCTGCAGATTTCGGATTCGGACCAAATAACAAATGTCATACTATTGGCACAGTAATGTTGGAACTATAGCAAAATTATTTAGATTTGGTAAACGTCTATTATATTACGATGGCTTACAGTTACTCTTAGCAGGAAGCCATCACGAGGTACTCAATAGTTATGGGGGAGAACTATGACGAAAACATCAGAACTGTATGCTAAAGAAATCTACAAGAATCTTAAATATCGACCGACCTGGCTGCCAGGAACTCCTTTGGCCCTTGGCACTGTGGGGCATTTTGTTAACGATCAATTCATTGCCGTCACCGATTTGACAAATCTTGGTATCCCTTTCGAGGAAACCATAGATCCAGACAAAGACGATATAGACTTCACGAGCAAAAAAGGAGTATCTATCACCTTCAAGGCGGCAGGTGAAACAAATGATCAATTCAAGGCGGTTGCGAAGGCTGAGGCTGGTGCGCTGGTTGAGTTCTCAAAAGAAGGCGCTGTGGTGCTTCAGCTGAGAGATGTGTCTCTAAACCGTATTTCCGATCAGGCCAAGTTGAGTCGCGATATGCTTCGGGCAATTAATGATGATGATGAAGCCAAAAAATGGCAACGAGACTGGGTAGTGGTTACTGAAGTGGCGAAGGCAGGGTCTTCCACGATTTTCATTTCAGAATCAAAGAAGTCAAGACTTGAACTCAAGGCATCTGGCTCAGCGATGCCGACAAGTCTAGTGGACGCTTCGGCCAATCTTTCTATAGCGACTTTGTCCGATGTGAGCACCAAAGTGCTTGCGGAGGCAGGGTTGACACCGCTGTTTCGCGGCCTTCGTGTCAAGCAACGGTTCTTCGGACTTTTCGATGACGTTACTGTGGCCTTCGCCAGAGAGCCATCTCCCGAAGAGATTTTTGAGGAAATTGACCCAACGAAAGATGTTAAACGATGACATATTGGCCTGGAATGCTCCATTAAGCCTCGGGCATGGAATGCGATTACCGCAGGTCCTGAGGGTCGGTCGGGGACACTTCAAGCCATAGAAATCGACGAATGCATGGCTGTATGCGGTCCTGCCGCCGGTCTACTACATGAGCCGAAGTATGTGGTCGTACCGACGCCAATGTTCATCTTAGAGATCATGGTGATGTCTGGCATAGGGTAAGTTCGCTCCGGTCGTTGACCACGGTCGAGCTCTCACTCCGCTTCATGTGTTGTGGTCGACCCGTAATTCATGGAAAAAGGCCGGGACATTCCAACTTCATGATAGCGCCGATCTGCATCATATGAAGAGGCCAAGAAAGGCGAAGGTTTTTTTTCAGAACAGGAATGACTCCAAGAAATGTCCTTCTGGATTCAGGGCGGCATCGGGTGACCATTATATCATCTCAGAACAACTAGTGATTATGGGAATGAACGAAATGCGAGCGAATAATACAAGGAGCATACGATATCCTCACTCCAGGGATCCTCAGGAGGACCAGTACTATCCCGCCAGTTGTCCCAAGTGCGGTAAACCGGTGGTGCATCGGGATGTCTTCTGCCACCATTGCGGTCGAAGGCTGCGATGATGTAACTCCCGAGGACGTTTAAGTGGTGGTCGACCAAATTATCAAGCATCTCATAGAGGCTGGATACCCTATAAGGTTGAATTCGCGAAGGAAGCGGTGAACTGTCTAGCACTGTCATCGGTGTTCAGGTTCGTTGATCATCTGGTAATCGTTCGGGGAATCGACAGCATCCTTTCTTCCAGGATATTTCTGGTATTTTCAGGAAAGCATAAAGCCCAACCATTCGATCAGGAAATGAACTATGAACAACATCTTCCCAAACAGCACGCTTTAAAAATCATTGAAGAAAAGGACGTGGTCCCACGACACAGGAAAACAAGAACATGAACCTTTTCAAGGAAGCCTATACAGCCCGCATAGAACAGCTAGGCAAAGAGAGGGAGGCGGGAAGAAGGGTCGTGGGCACGTTCTGTCTTTTCGTTCCGGACGAGATCGTTTTCGCTTCTGGGGCCGATCGGGTCATCCTCTGCGGAGGAAGGAGCAACACCATATCCGTGGCAGAGGAGTACCTGCCCCGGAATATCTGCCCCTTGATCAAATCGTCATTCGGGGCCATAGTAAACGGCTCTTGCTCAGGGGACCTGGCCTGTCCTCACTTCGGCATGGTGGACGCCATTGTGGCCGAGGCGACCTGCGATGGAAAGAAGAAGATGTACGAGCTTCTTCATGAATACATCCCCACCTATGTAATGGACCTTCCTCAGATGCCAGACAGTAGGACTTCGATCGGCTATTTCGAATCGGAGCTCCGCCGGTTCGGTCGGTTCATGGAAGGATTGACTGGCAGGACCATAACAGAGGAGGCGCTGGCCAGGGAGATCCGGTCAGGGAACGAGACCAGGAGAATGCTTCACCGCCTATACGAGATGAGGAGGCTGGACCCGCCCCCCATCCGCGGCTCCGATGTAATAAAGATGCTGCAGAAGCAATACTTCCTCTCGCCCGATGTCTTCAGGAACGGTCTGAGAGAGGTGTGCGACGAGGTTGAAAAGAAAACGGCGTCGGGAGAGAAATGCGGGCCGAGGCTGATGATCTCCGGCTGCCCGATGCCCGCGGGAAACATGAAGGTCCCGCAGATAATCGAGGACATGGGGGCCTGCATTGTGGTCGAGGAGAGCTGCACCGGAACCCGCTCCTTCTGGGACCTGGTCGATGAACAGAAGGACCCTTGGACGGCACTGGCCGAGCGATACCTTAAGATCCCCTGCTCATGCATGACCCCCAACCAGGGCCGTATCGACAGCATCATCGAACTGGCAGAGAGGTTTGACGTGGACGGCGTGGTCTACTACACGCTCCAGTCCTGCCATGGGTACAATATCGAGCGCTACCGGGTGGGCAAGGCGCTGAAGGAGGCGAACATCCCCATGCTGGCCATCGAGACCGATTACAGCGATGCCGATGTCGAGCAGATCCGCATCCGCGTCGAGGCCTTCCTGGAGATGTTGTCGTGATCTCGGTCGGTATCGATGCCGGAGCAGCGACCACGAAGGCGGTCATTATGAAGGACACGACCGTGATCGGATGGAAGGTATGCCCCACCGGCTTCGATTTCTCCAAGGCGGCACGCGACCTGTATGAAGAGGTCCTTGCCCGGGCAGGGATTGCCGAGGGCGACGTCGGCAAGGTGTATGCGACCGGGTACGGCAAGAACGCCATCCCATTTGCCGGGAGGACCTTGAGCGAGATCACCGCTCATGCCCGGGGGGTGTTCTTCCTGTACCCCGAGGTAGCCGGCGTCATCGATATCGGGGGCCAGGACAGCAAGGTCATCACCGTCGACCAAGGCCGTGTACAGGACTTTCTCATGAACGACAAGTGCGCCGCCGGCACCGGAAAATTCCTTGAATACTCCGCCAAGGCGCTGGAGGTGTCCATCGAAGAGCTGGCCGAACTGGCTCTAACGTCCGACGATCCGGCCAAAATAAGCAGCATGTGCACGGTGTTCGCCGAGTCAGAGGTCATATCCCTCCGCGCCAAAGGATACGCGAAGAAGGACATCGCCGCCGGCCTAGTGGGGAGCATAGCGCAAAGGATCGCAGTGATGGCCAAGAGGATGGGGTTCAAGAAGAATGTGGCCTTCGTGGGAGGCGTGGCGAAGAACCGTGCCATGAAGGAGGCGTTGGAGGCAGAGCTCGGTTTCACGCTCTTCGTTCCCGAGGAGCCGCAGATCACCGGGGCCTTGGGAGCGGCACTTCAGCGGGAAAGGAAGATCATCACCGGTCAGAAACCGTGAACCGCTCGAAATGGTCATCACCAGTGGACGAGGGTGGGATAAAGATCGGCACGATAGGAAAAGAACCGGCATACACCGGTCAACGGGCCGTCTCCTTCTTTGTTGCGCAGCTATCTTTCAGGCCTTGTCATGATTCCCGTTTCACTTTCGGGATGGTGAAGTAGAACGTAGCTCCATGGCCTTCCTCCGATTCGACCCAGACCCGACCTTCGTGGCGCTCGACGATCTTCCTGACTATTGCCAGACCGACCCCGGTCCCGGCATATTGGTCCTTGTTATGGAGTTTCTTGAACACCTGGAATATCTTGTCCGAATATTCCATGTTCAGGCCTATCCCGTTGTCTCTCACTGAGAACACCCATTCCGCCGGTTCCGACCTCGCCTCGATGTTCACTCTAGGCCTATCCTTATCCTGGAACTTGATGGCATTGCTGACCAGGTTCTGCATCACCTGGACCATCTGGGACTCGTCGGCGGTGACATTGGGAAGCCGATCGGTCTCGATCTCCGCCCCGTTCTCCTCGATCGGCACCTTGAGCAGCTCAATGGTCCTCTCCACCACCCGGTTCATATCGACGTCCGTGAACGGCAACCTGACCGAATCCACCCTGGAATATTCCAGAAGGTCATCGATCAGCTCCCTCATCCTGGTCCCGCCTTGAATAGCGTGGCCGATGTATTCGATGGCCTCATGGTCCATTTGTCGCGAGAACCTCCTTTCCAGGAGCGACAGGTAACTGATGGTCATACGCAGCGGCTCCTGCAGGTCATGTGAGGCAACATATGCGAACTGCTGCAGATCGGCGTTGGAACGGCGGAGCTCATCTTCGGCCAGTTTCATCTTGGTGAGGTCAACCGTCGCCGAACCCACGCCGATCACGTTTCCATCGATGTCATGGATCGGAGCGAAAGTGATCTCTGTAAAGATCTTCCCATTCGGCTGGTCAAGCCACATCTGCTCGCGGATCTCCTTGTCCTCATCCAGGACCCGCCCTTTGATCTCGTTGATCCTCTGCACCTCCCTCGGTGAGAATATCTCCGCATCCGTTTTCCCGATCATCTCATCAGGTCTCGCGATCTTTTGATTATAGGCCCATATGTACTTCAGGTCCCGATCCTGAACGGCAACGGACACCGGTGCATTGCGCAAGGCCAGTCGGAACCTTTCCTCGCTCTCCCTTAGGTCCTTGGTGCGTGCCCGGACCTTCGTTTCCAGGTCTTCATTTGCCCTCCTGAGCGCATCCTCCGCCAGGATGCGTTCGGTGAGGTCGGCCATAACGATACAATAGGTCGCATTGTCCTCTGATGGCAGATAATTGACCGAAAGCTGCATCGGTACCGCGGACCCGTCCATGGCCTCGAAACGGACATCGTCGCGTTCCGGGCCCTCGACACTGGTGTCCAGGATCCTATGGAATGACGGTCTCCTCGAGGGATGGATGAACCTTTCGATGTTCGTGCCGATCACCTTCTCAAGGGAGGTCTTCATCGAATCTGCGAAGCTGTGGTTGCTGTAAAGGATCTCGCCATCCTGCGATATCGTTACGGCGCCCTCGTTCATCTGCTCGAAAAGGATGCGGTAGGGCTCCTCTGCCCCTTTGAGCGTGAACACCTTCTCCCCCTCGCTCGTGGAGATAACGATGGCATCGACCTCTCCTCCCTGTATTGCCTCCAGGGTCCGGGTCTTTTCCTCGAGCTCCTCCTGCAATGCCTTGACCTGGGCCTTCAGGTCCCTGTTCTCTGACCGCAATTTCGTTCGATCTAATTCCTGGCCTTTTTCGGAGCTCAATTCCCTTCCTTCCTGACCCCTTTCTTCGATGCGATCTCCAGTCCGATGATTACCTTCTCCCGGTCTGACATGTCCCCTACTAGTTTCCTAAGAGGCAGAGGCAGCTTCCTGATGAGCGTGGGCGCCGCCAGGATCTGGCCTTCCTTGGCCAGCTCTGGCTGCTGATAAACGTCGATCACTTCCAGGTCGTAGCGTCCCTTTAGCTCTTCCTCGCATATCTTCTTGATGTTCTTGATCGCCTCACGGGACCTGGGTGTGGAACCGGTTATGTAGAGCCGCAGGACGTAGTCGATGCCATCTTCCCTCCCGGTGGGATCGGATCCATTTCTGGACATTTCATCTACTCCTCATCGGCGAGCGGTTTGATATCCAGCCCAACAAGTACCTTCTCCGTGTTGGATAGATCGCCGATGATCTTCTTGATCGGTTGTGGCAGTTTCCGTACCAATGTGGGAACGGCTATTATCTGGTCACCTTTGGCGAGCTGGGGCGTTCTCATGAGGTCTATGACCTCGATCCGATACCTGCTCCTGAGGTTCTCCTCGCAGATGCTCTTCAGGTTGGAGATGGCGGCCACTGACTTGGGGGTCTGCCCAGCGACGTAGAGACGCAGCTCGTAGATCTCTTCTTTCTCCTCTCTCGGGACCTTACTCATCTCCCTCACCCCTGTTGCCGTTCATGATGCGCATGCTTTGCAGGTGCCTCTTGTTGTTCTCTATGGTCTGTTTCCTTCTTTCCTCGTCCTTTACCTTCCTCTCGAGGTCCGTCTTCTTGTCCTCGAACTCGGCCCTCAACGTTACTATCTGGGCCTCCAGGATCTTCCGTTGGTGCTCCAGATTCAGCTTGAGGCGGGCCATCTCCTCGGTCCGGGCCAGCTCATGAGCTTTCTCGCTCTCCTCCTGGGCATAGCGGGCGGAACCGGTCAGGACCCCGGACGGACCGATGTAAGGTTCGATAAGCTCGATGCCCTTGGAGGTTATGTGGAACTCACGTATCTGGTTCGAATGAGCCATGCCCCTCGATTTCACGAGGCGCAGCAATCTGTTGTTCTCCCCGTTGGCCTCGACGTCCTCCAGAAGGAGCCATGTGTCCACCAGCGAAGATACCATGGAGCTTTGGGTCGGCCGTTCGGAGTGCTTCAGGTCGGTGAATACCGCGGTCACTCCCTTCATCTTGAGAAAATCGACCATCCTTACCAAGGTGGACCGGACCTCCACATCCTCGCCGACGGCCATCAGGCTGCTGATCGGATCGAGGACCACAGCCTCCGGTTTGAACTCGTTCACGATCTTGAGAAGGGTGACCAGATGCGTCTCCAGGCCGTAAGCAGTGGGCCGGTCCGCGTAGATGTTCAGCAGACCCTTTTCCACCATCGGTTCCAGATCGATGCCGATGGAACGCATGTTACGGATGATCTGACTGGAAGATTCCTCGAAGGTCACCAGCAGCGCCCTCTTGCCATTCTTGCAGACACTGTTCAGGAACTCGACCCCGAACGATGACTTACCGGTCCCGGCCTGACCGGTGATTAGGACGGTGCTGCCCTTGTAGTATCCCTTTCCTTCCATCATCGAATCGAGGTCCCTGATTCCGGTGGAGATGCGCGCATTGGTGGCCTTCGCCATCAATCCCAGCGAGGATATCGGCAAAACCGAGAATCCTCCCTCGTCGATCAGGAACGGATACTCGTTCGAACCGTGTGAGGATCCTCTGTACTTGATGATCCGCATACGCCTGGTGGCGATATTGCCGATGATCCTGTTGTCGAGGACGATGACCGCGTCTGAAACATATTCCTCCAATCCATTCCTGGTGAGGGTCCCGTCGCCCTTTTCCCCGGTAATGACCGCGGTGACGCCTTTCTCCTTTAGGAACTGGAACAGACGCCTGAGTTCCGATCGGATGATGAGAGTGTTGCCAAAGGCCGAGAATATCGATTCGATCGTATCAAGGACCACCCGCTTCGCCCCGATGGAATCGATCGCATAGCCCAGACGAACGAACAGTCCTTCCAGGTCATACTCCCCCGTTTCCACGATCTCCGCGGCCTCGACCTTCACGAAGTCGATA
>DASXVU010000047.1 GCA_036504055.1 Methanomassiliicoccales archaeon
GTGGGAGGGCGACCAGGCAATCAGAGAGGGCTTGGCCACACCAGATGTGTTTGGTCGTCCGGATGTTGAGCTGGTTTCCATGCAGCGCAACGATCGATGCCCTCGAACCGCTAACTCTACTCGAAGGTGGAACGATCTCGATCTCTGATCTCGAGCTGTTCACTGCTATCTTCTGCCGATCCGCGCATATCTTAACCAACTTTTTGAACTCCATGAGCCCCCGCAAGGGTTCCAGATCATCATCGCCTAGATGGTCAGGAGAGTACCAAAACCCATTATCGATGACCGCCTCGCGCAGGAGGCCCATAGCCAGATCATTCATCCCCGCCCTGCAGGCGAAAGAATATCGAAGATAGTAGACCAATGCCGGAATCGAATCTGGTGATGATGCTTCCTGTGTGATCAGGTCATATGCCTCTTTGTATCTGGCCTGCTGATACAATGCAAGTGAGGCTTCCAGAGACGAAGAATATGACATCAAGAAATGAACACGTTCCATCGGCATTTTATTTTCGTCGAGATGAGAACCAAAACGAGTTCTTTATCTACGGACGGGCCACCAAATGATGATCGGCCCTACCAACGTTGGTCTGGCGACCAAAGGTCGGACAAAGGATAAGTATCCGGGAATGGGAGCCTTCCGTAAGGGAAAAATATGGACCAACTCGAATCCGGCGGATGGAACTACACGATCTTCCAGGGACGCCTGCCTTTGGGGATCATCCTGATACACGAGATAAAGGGTATCGATGAATACGCGCTCTCGGTGGGAAAGAAGCTCTCCAATGAAGGTTACTGGACAATACTGCCGGATCTGTTCAGGGGCAAGACCGCCTCAACTCTCGAGGAGGGCAGGAAGATCCGTGATGCTCTGACCAAAGAGCAGGTGCTCGAAGCCATGTCCGGCGGCAGGGAATTACTGAAGAAAAGGATAGGAGACCGCAGGATCGGCACAATGGGATTTTGCATGGGCGGGGGATTCGCGTTACTGGGTGCGTGTAATATGGAGATCGACTTCTGCGTGGACTACTACGGGATGTTAGAAGATGCAAAAGATCTAGTGGGGCTCGTTGGGCCGGTCCAGCTTATGCTTGGTTCAGAAGACAAGCATGTGACCCCTTGGGCCTTGGCGAACATGTTGCCTGCCATGGTGGAGCACCGAAAGCGATTGGACGTCCATCTCTATCCGAACGCAGGTCATGCCTTCCATAGACCGGATTGGCCAGGCCACGAACCGATCGCCGCCAAGGACGCCTGGAGGAAAACGCTTCTGTTCATCCGGGAGCGGCTTGAATGATCCGAATTAGCCTTCGTCAATGTTCTCGGGAATGACCGAGTTGCGGGGACGTCCTCATCGATCCGGAGAAAAGGTACTCGATACCGAAGCTAGGTTACGGATCCGATGTCGACGCGGATGAGTCCTGGATGTGCGGTGATACTGCGTCGCCAACGCAGAGCCCGGAAAAGGAACCGCTGATGGCCAGTTTTTTATAATTCCTGCTCCCAATCGAATCGTCAGTGAAGGTGATAAACAATGCCCGAAACTGACATCAAGGACGTAATAACGGAAAAGAGCTTGGAGATCAAGAAGATGTTCAAGGACATGTCCGCGACGCTGGAGCAGTGGAAGTTCTCCATCGAGGACACGAAGGAGGGCACCAGGGTAGAGATCCACGCCACCGCCCTGATCAAGCGTAAGAAGGAGTGAGCTCTCAGACCTTCCTGTACCTACCAAACAATCTGCGCCTTATTTTCAAGTTCATGAGGCGCGATAACTCTTCCTTATTCTCGTTCGTTAGGACTATGTCCGGACGCCTCTGGATCATGTCCAGGTATTTGGCCGCAGCCACCATCTCCTCGCAGGGATAATACTTCCTGGCGATTTCCACTATCTTCGACGCAGCTCTGTACTCCAGGAATGATGTGATCTGTGAAGCGAGATCATAGGCCAGCTTCTGCGAGGGGGGCGCTTCGTTCATGAAGTTCCCGACATCGACGATATAGACCTCGTCACCGAACATCAGATTGTCCGGCTTGATGTCCCCGTGGTAGATCCCGTTGTCGTGCATCCTTCTCAGGTAGCTGAACACCGTGTCAAGGTGCTCGTCGGTCAGTTCGGGCACGTCACCGATGGGCTTGGCGTCGAGGAAGTCGGCCACCAACAGCCACAATTTTGCTCTCAAAGGGTATATCCCCCTGGGCGTGGCGGTCGGGATGCCAAGCTGGCTGATCGCATTCATCATCTCATACTGATGTCTTGCCAGTTCCTCCGGCGACTCGGTGATCCGGAACATCGGAGCCATGGAGTTCATGTGCAGGTAAAGGTTCTTGACCAGCTGGATGGCCCTTGCGGTCATGTTGTCGGTCCCGCCAAGGATCTTGCCGAAATAGCGGACCCGCCTACCATCCTTGTCCGTACCCTCTATCTTGATGGGGATGGAAAGTCTGGCAACCTCAGCCCCGACCGGCTTGACCGAGACGTTGGTCAAGTGGAACTCGGTCATCATGATCCTATGGATGTCCTGAAGAACGTCCCGGAAGAATTCCCGGTGGGTTTGATGCCGCTCGACCTCGGAAACCTCATTCATTTTGCGGCCTCGATGTGCGCCTTCTTGTCTGCTTCCTTCATCTGTTTGAGCTTCAGCTTGTTCATCTTCCTCGATCCGTTCCACATCTCCAGAGCGAGCTTCAATGCCTGAACGCGATGAATGGACATCCCGTTCTTGACGCCACGCCCAAGTTCTACTACTGGCTTCCCTTTGTGCTGGTACACCACATGCCACACGTTCAATTCTGGAACGGAGAAGAAGAGCTGGTTGGTATTGATGGTGATCTCCTTTCCTTTGACCGTGACGTCCATGTCGACCGTCCCGTCACGCTTTATCGGGATGCTCAATCCCTTGCTGAACACGACCCGGAACAGGGTGTAGCTGACCATCTCGATAAGCCCCAGGTCGATCGGCCGCTGGATCTTGTTCTGTGTAGATTGTTCCTGCGGGGGCGATGTGCCGGCGGCGCCTTCCATCCGCGGGGATTCCTCGGGCTCTCCTTCCGCCGATGGCATTTCACTCTCTACTTCCACCGATTTGGCCTCGGTGACCCCTGCTTGTTCTACCGATCCGATGGCGATGTTACTTCCCTTTTCCCGATCGAGGAATGGGGCCCCGTTCTTGTGGTACTCCCCCTTGACCTTGACCGTGCCACCCTTTTTCTTCCAGTATTGCTCGAAAGTCTCAAGGTCTGCATCGACTCCCACGAGGTTCTTGGGCAGCCCTTCCTTATGGAACTCAGTGATGACCTTCCGACTCTGAGGATCCTTCCAATCCTCCGGGCATATCAGATCGCGGCAGACCTCTCCATCGGGACCGAAGCTCACCTCTCGTTTTTTCTCCTTTTGATCGGTCACGGAAAGCACCTACTTCTTTACCAGAACCTGGAACCTGGCGAAGATCCTGGTCCCGTCCTGGAATTCCTCCATGGACACTTTCCAATCCTCAAGTTCCGCGTTCAATGTGTTCATGAACTGATCGATCTCATCCACTATCTTCTCGACATTCTCTGGTTTCCCGCCGACCAGGTGCAGGACCGATGCCATCTTGTCTCTCTTGTCCATCAGTTATGACCGGCTTACCATTCGAGCCCCGGTGTTATTATGTTTTTGCATTTCTACCACTGGATTGAGCTAATGTTGTGATGAGCACCTTCGATCTTTGGTGTGAATGACGGAACTAGTCGCTTTTTTTTGTGATCCAGAAGGAAAGGTCAGTTCGACGGCCATATGATCACACAACGCCTTTCTACGCTGATTTAGCCGCAAACAGCGCGTCAAACCATCGAGGAAACATCCTATTCGTCATTTTGCCGCCGAAGGACCGCAGTCTGTTCGATTTTCCGATGACTATAACCGAAACCCTTAGAATACTTGAAGCTCCCATAGCAACCAACACGGGGTCTCTAAAAAATGAGGATGTGCGGTGACACGGCGAACTTCGGGGAAGGAGTGGCCGCATTCCGTCAGGAGGTCGCGGCGGAGGTGGCCTGCGAGGAGGAGATGCTCCAAAAACTGCAGGAGCCCCGTACCAACGAGAAGTATGGCCATCTAGCCTCATTCTTTCTCACATCCCTAGTCATAGTCCTCATCTTCTTCCAGAACTCCGTCTTCATCCTCTGGCTTATCATCGCGATCCTGCTCTATTCGTACAACTTCGTGATCATGCTGATACCGACCACCACGGAGCGGATACGTCCGGACGACAAGGAGCTGGCCCCGGTCATCGACAGGGAACGGAAATGGCTGGCCCTGCGCCTGTTGTTGAAGAAGAAGAAGCTGGCCATCGAGATAGGGCTTACCGTTCTACTTGGAGGACTGGTCCCGCTCTCGCTTGGATTCTCCATAATATTTGGTCTAGCGATGTTCTTCGCCATATACCTCGGATTCTTGGCCCATGTGATCGCCGGCCAGGCAGTGCTTCTGATCGTGGTTCAGATCGCCTTCATCATCCTCTTCTATGTCCTGATGCTGCTCATCGAGCCGCAGGCTCAGGGCATCACCAAGATAGCGATCTCATTCAAGAGGCATTTCGACGATGCCCGTTCAAAGGGCAGGAAGGCGTACTTCGTCATAGTGCTGGCGATGATCGGGGTGATTACCGTGGCGGGCGTCCTGGTCATCGGGGCGATGCTACTTCCGGGACTCATATTGCCCTCGTTCTTCGCGGACCTGAACATGTTCCCTAACGTCGATCTCCCCCTTATCGCGATCGTTTTCGTGAGTCAGCTCGTTATCATGAGGCATTTCCAGGGCATCATGAGCAGATGGATGGCGGTCAACCTGCTCAACACCCGGTTGGAAGACTTGCACACGGACGTACTTGACAAACTGGATGTCCTGGAAGATATGCCCGAGAACGAGGACAAGGGGGCGAGACTGAAGGATCTGAAGAAGAAGTACTACTCCATCGCGATATATGACGTCATCCGGCAGGACCTGTTCGGATACTCCCCTGTCTATCTGGTGGGCCCCCGACTCCGGTATGTTTTGGATGAGGGCGTGATCGAGCACTTCTGATGGAGGAAAACGTCAATCTAAGCGCAGGCCGACCGCTTGTTCCCAATCCCGGTGAAATGCTGCCTGCTTGCGCTTGGATCTGACCATTTCGTAGGCTTCTCGGTAGCCTACCCCATACCTTGTCATCATGTACATAATCGCCACGAACACGGACCTGTCCATTCCCCTGTTGCAGTATATGAGAACCTTAGGATCGAGCGGGAGCAATGCGATTATCTGGTCCCTGGCCTTCAGCACCTCCTCCATCAGCGGAGACCTCCTGGAAGGGAGTATGCTCTTTGTGAACATGACCCTGGAATCGATGATCAGCTCGATGCCTTCATGGCGACGGCGCTGAGCAAAGAAACCGTCGAACCAATCGCCCACGGCCACGGTGTCATCGATCCAATCCATTTGTTCGCTTCCAAGGTTCGTTAGCCTGAGCAATCGTTCTGTACGAGGCTTGCGATTTCTATTCCATTGGGGATTATGTAATGATTCCGCTGTCCCTTCAAGGTCAGACCAAAGTGATGTGGTCCTGGGAGCGGAAATAACAATCAAGAATTGTGAAGAGAAAATGAGCCAGGAAAATATGCTCGGATCGGGGCGAATACCTCGGTCCCCGATCAGGCTGGCTCAAAAGATCAATGTTTGAAGAGATTTAGGTCCTGAATGACACGGAGTACTGCACGTCCTTGGCGCCGAAATACTTCTTGCAGTACTCTGCTACATGCTCCGGTGGATATTCCTTACAGCTGAAAACGTCGATGAACGCTCTGTTGGTGTTCTCGGCAAAGTGTCCCGAGATCAACGAGGTTTCAATCAATTGAGCCAATGAATACCCCTGAACACGAGGATCTGCACCGAAGCGGACCACAATCGGCTCTCCAAAGCGCTTCATGTGAATATGCTCACACAGGTCGATAGAGAACTGTTTGATGCACTCCCCGCTGCAGATCTTTTTAGGGTCGCAGTCTTTCAGATCGATGGATGTAAGAAGGCCCCATTCTTCGCCTTTCTTGAATCTTTCCTCAATCTCTTCGTCGCTCATCATTTTTCCAGACCACGGACCCATGCTATACATCTCTTGCTATCACCATCTGGGCATACTATAGCCCGTAATTATTAGGGAAGGTCAAAAACATTCTAGGATTTAAGCATGGGCATGAAAAAGGCCAGAAATGTACCTGCATATTGGAATTGACCCCCCGTGCCATGTCTCACCATGACTAGGAATCTAACGCATTTTGATGACGCTGTGACCCTCTAGGTCGAAATAATGATAGTGTAAAAGCACTGATGAAGGGACGAATACGATACAAGAATCGAGAAGGGATGAACGATAATGAAACGGATAGGTTGGTTCACAACGGCGCGAGGTCCAGGCTCTTTCAATCTCTTCAAGACAATGATGGACAGCATCATGAATGGGTCCATCGATGCAAAGATATCCTTTGTTTTCATCAACCGCGAGATCAAGGGGAATCAATTCCGGATGAAGCTTGTCGGCATGGCCGAGGAGGCGGACATTCCTGTGATCATTCTCCCTTCCGATTCCTTTGAACCGGAATTGAAGGAGAAGGACCTGACCCTCTGGAGAGACGCCTATGGAAAGGCGATGCGGGAGAGGATATCCGAATACCCCATGGACTTCGGCGCCTTGGCCGGATACATGCTCATACTCGATCCAGAGACATGCCGCCGATACACCATAATCAATCTTCATCCGGCCTTACCGGACACATACAAAGGGACATGGGAGGAGATAGTCGCCCAGGTGGTGGAAAACGGCGACCTGAGATATGGAGCCACGATCCATGTGTGCACGCCAGAACTGGACCGGGGAGGGACCATCTGCTACGATTCTTTCTTCCTGGACAATATCAGGGCGGCCTACTCGAGCAAAGATGAACAGATAAAGCAGGTGAGGGCGGAAGAATTGAAGAGGGAGGCCCATCTGCTAATGGGAGCCATCAAGATGATGGTCGACGGAGACATCGTCATCAAAGATGGCAAGGTCTTCGACCGGGAAGGAAAAAGCATCGGTGCGAACGCTTGTCTGGCGGATCGGATCGATGAAGAGATCCATGGCAAGGACGGGAATTCGATCGGGGCATGATTTGGCCCTTCCTAGTCTCCATGAGGATGGACAGGCCGTCCCTTCATTTCGATGGCTTTGAGCAATCCATCCATCTCGAAGCGGTATCGCCTCAGCTGGTTCTTGCCTTCGTCCGTTATGGACACCAGGGTATGCGGTTTCTTTCCAACGAACTCCTTATCGATCCTGACATATCCTGCGGTCTCCAACTTGCTGAGATGGGAGGAGATGTTGCCCCAGGTCATTCCGGTCTGGTTCATGAGGAATGCATAGTCCGCAGTATCGACCTCTGAAAGAACCACCATTATATGCATCCTGGAAGGCTCATGAATGACGCGGTCGATGCCACTGAACGACGAATAGAGGTCGTCCTCTTTCCTTTCGCTGTCTGACTTCGTCGGGTCCCCTTTCATGCCATTACCTCCGCGATCGGTGGATATACTTTGAGAAAGCGTTCCAACAAGATGCCTCCCGAGATTGTGAGCGCTAAGCCGATGAGAGCAAGATCGACCCAAACCTCTCCACCAAAGAACTGGGCGATCCCAAAGATCGAGAACATTAGAACGGCGTACAGATAGAACCGGACAAGACCGTACATGTAGCCTATTGCAGCGAACGAGGCCATCAGGACCGATCCCACTATCAATTCGCCTATTGACTGAAAGGACGATCTGACCACGGTCGGGAATTCGGGATAGATAAATGATAGAGTGAGCCCCAGGACGACGATCATCACCGTGATCAGTACGAAGAGCAGGGCGCCCCTGGTCAGATTGTGGAATTTGACATATCCGACCCTCGGCGATATGACGGCATTTTTTGAAAACATATATCCGAATATCACCATGCCAGAAAGGCCGGAAAAAAGAAAGGAATCTGTTAGGATCGTAAGCGCCAGCAGTAGGAAGATCACCCCGAATGCGATATCTATCAGACCGTCCCGATGGTACACGGTGTAGACGTTCCGCCGGTATGCAGCCAGGCTTTTATTCCCCGTTGTCATCGTCATTTGTAGGAATGTCTCCGAATATTTACTTTTCGATGCAAAGTACTTTGTGTAATTATTCGAAACGGACAGCCGCCTCGAGCGGGAGGCGGAACCGATATCTAGCTCTCCCCACTGACCAGATCGGCATGTTCGATGATCTGGTCCACCATCAACCTGAAGAAGTAGCTGATTACGGTGCCGCTGCAGATGATCGCCCGGTATCCATCACCCTCTCTCGTCAATATCATCGAATCTGCGTGATCGCTGACCACCGACAGCTCAAGATTGTACTTTCCATCCTTGGTGGTGAATCCCCTTTCGCTCATCTCCCCGCCCGTCGGGGCCTTGCCCTTGTCCCAGAACTCGTTCAACTTCATGATCTTGGCATTACCCAGCGATCCCACGAAGCTCTCCGGGTGATGCGAGATCACCACGGTCACCGACTTGGTCTTTGACGCCTCGGCGATGCATTTTGCATAACGGACGATGTGCTTGTTGTTGGCGCAGACCACATCGACATGGTCCTTGGCTGACTCGATCATCTCGCACACCTTGTGGTTGATCGCCCAGTCCCCCTTCAGGGTCCAGATCGGATTGTCACGCTTCTCCGCCTTCCGGCCGATCTCGTTAAGATACCTTGTCGCCTCATCGCTGGCGAACTTGATCTCCTCCATCAGATGGTTCGATGCCTTGGTCGGCTCGTTCGCCCGGTAATAGAGCGGCGTCGAGTTCCCCACCTCGACCAGCCCCTTCTCGGCCAATCGCTGCATGACGTCATAGGCCCGCGAGCGCGGAACCCCGCTCTCATCGCTGATCTCCTTGATCGTGCCTTCTCCCAGAGCCACGGCCGCAATGTACGCCTTGGCCTCGTACTCGTTCAGACCGAGCCGGAGAAGATGGTCGACGACGTCTGTCATGTCACTACTGTAGTGACAAAATGGCTATAAATGTTGTCTTCATGCCCAGTGAGACCTCCAACGTTTCATAGGAGCATGACATAGAATGATATTCGATAAGCTAGCAAACGTCGTTACCAGGCGTTACAAATTGATCATCGCGATCTGGATCGTGGCGCTCCTGGTCGCCATACCTGCGATGTTGAACGTCAGCAATGCGGTCTCATACAATACCGACATGACGGCAGGTCAGGACAATGAGTCCCTCCGGGTCGCTCAGATCGTCGAAAAGGACTTTCAGAACTCGGTAGCGAACAGCACCTTGATCATCGTGCTGCAGTCGAACAACATGACCGATGCCCAATCCAGGGACTTCGTCCTGGAACTGCAGAAAAGGCTGGAGACATCACCGAACATCCTGTATCTAGAGGGCACCTCGTCCATCTACACCTATTCTGAAACGGTGCTCCAGACATACATCACCCAGCTTGGGGCACAGATGAGGCCGGTCGAATCACAGATCAATCAGAGCGCGTTCATGATCTGGGGCATCCCAGCACTGCACGCTTCCAACTGGGCCGCCACTGGATCCGATTCAGAAGCGTACAACATCACCATCGCGCAACTGCGGGTCATGCTGAGCAACTACGATGCCAACATCTCGGCCATGGCGCTCGGCTATTATGGGATGTTCGCGGCGACCTGGAACAGCACCGCCTCAGATTCGTCCCTGGCGAACCCGATGGTCCGGGCCACGTTCTGCGTGAACAACACGGCGCCGATGTTCATCAAGGAACTGCCGGTCGAGGCTGCCCAGAAGAAGATCATGTTCGGCGTGGTGTCCAAGATCGACCTGACCACCTTCTCCAACCCGACCGTCATCCGTGCCTTTACGCTGAACGCGATTGGCACTGCGGCCGGCATCACCGACATGGCCTTCCTGCAGCAAGTGTATGACCTGGGCCCCATCTATGACCCGCAAAAGGTCGCGGAAAAGGCGAGCTCGATCGTCAGCAACGGAACGCTGGCCACCTATCCGGTAGCCATGCCTCAGAAGCTCCTGACCAGTTTTGTCTCTCCCAGCAACCAGACCATGCTGGTGATGATGAGCTTCAGCAAGGCGGATAACTATACCGACGAGAAGGGCAACAAGCCCATATTGGAGGATGTGGACAAGGTAAGGGGCATCATCAGCGACCTTAAGTCCAGTTCCGGTTCCAAGATAACGACCTACGTCACCGGCACCGGAGCTATCTCCCAGGACATGTCGATCAGCTCCAAAAACGACATGGCGCTGATCGAGCCGATCACCATCATAATAATCATCGTGCTCATGGGTTATCTGTTCCGTACGGTCCTGGGGCAGTTCCTGCCTTTGGGTGCCGTGGGAGTGGCCATCGGTCTGAGCCAGGCACTGATCTATGTGCTCGGCACGACGCTATTGGACATCAACTACATGATCTCCACGATATTGTTCGCCATACTGATGGGCGTGGGGACGGACTATTCGATATTCATCATCACCCGTTATCGTGAAGAACGCATCAAGGGGGCCACCCGGGAACAGGCAGTGCACACCTCGGTCGTCTGGGCCGGAGAGTCCATCGTCACCAGCGCGGCAACGGTCGTCATCGCCCTGCTGGCCATGGCCACCGCGAACTTCTCGTTCGTCCAATCCATGGGCATCGTCCTTTGCGGGGCCATCGTCATCGCCCTGTTGATCGCGCTGACCCTTGTCCCCTCGATACTGATGCTCGTCGGCAACCGGATATTCTGGCCGACGACCGGCGAACGGTGGAAGAGGTTCGCGACCAACCTGATGGAGAGGAAGAAGGCGGGAAACCATGGGTATTTCCACCGGGCGGCGACATTCTCGGTGCGCCATGCCAAGGTCATCGTGATCGCTGCGGTGCTGGTCACGCTCCCCACCACCTACCTGTTCATCACGGCGGACACCAGCTTCGATTTCATCGGGGCCATGGGGGATTCCGAGAGCATCAACGGAATGAAGGCGATGAGCAATGATTTCGGCGCCGGCAGCATCCAGCCTACCCAGGTCGTGATCTCCGGAACCACTGTCATCTATGACGGCACCAATTTCAACCTGACCTATCTGGATGCGGTGGACAATATCACCGCGAGCATAGCCAGCGAATCGATGGTGCAAAAGGTGACCAGTATAACCCGGCCCTATGGCGACAAGATCGACTATTATCACCTGTCGGCGTTGCCCGAGGAAGAGCGCGCCCAGATCGTATCGGGCATGCTGCAAGGCCTGGGCAAGGACAATTCCAGCGTGATGCTGACGATCGTCCTCAAGGAGCAGCCGCAGAGCGCTGATTCGGTCGGGTTCATACCGACATTGAGGAATGACATAAACAACGCCAAATTATCCCAGGTGGCCCTGTCGAGCTCGACCATCCAGGTCGGCGGTTCGACGGCCTCTCTCTATGATATGAGCCAGAGCACTTCGAAGGAGTTCACGAACATCGAGATCATGGTGGTCGTGGGAATATTCATAGTGCTCATGGTCGTGCTGGGATCGCTGCTGCTGCCGGCCTTTGCGGTCATATCGATCGCGATGAGCATTACCTGGTCTTTCACACTGACCTCGTTCCTGTTCGGATCGGTATTGGACAAGCCAGTACTTTGGCTCGTCCCCCTGATCCTCTTCGTCCTGCTGATGGGCATCGGGATGGACTATAACGTGTTCATCCTGACCCGTATCAGGGAAGAGATCCACAAGGGAAAGGACACCGAGCAGGCCGTGGTGGACGCGGTGGACTGGACCGGCGGCATAATCACCGCCCTGGCCCTGATCATGGCCGGCGCGTTCGGTGCCATGATGATCTCCAGCAACTCGATGCTTCAGGAGTTCGGGTTCGCGTTGACCGTGGCTGTGCTGCTCGATGCGATGGTGGTCAGGACGTATATCGTCCCGGCAGCCCTGACCCTGATGGGCAAGAAGGCCTGGTGGGCACCGGGGTGGCTGCAACGCGAAGGGCGGAAGGAGAAGGCGGCAAAGAAACAGTGACCCCCGAAGCGATGCGCCCATTTTGGGCGCGGTCGAAGCTGAAACGTCTTCCAAACCCTTTCTCATTTCTCGTTCTGTGATCCAAAGCTCAACCTTGAATATCGATGACATGGTTCGAGGCACCCATGTCGATCCGGTCCAGAGCGTTATTTGTCATGATGGCGGCAGCGCTCCTAGTAATCTCTTCGATCTCGATCGCATTGATCGATTCGAACTCAAAGTTGACCAAAGACAACTCCGCTTCAAACATGAAAATACAGATGAGCTCCATATTGGAGAAAGGGCAGACGGTGGTGGCAAAGGAGATCGAAAAGGTCAGGAACCAGACATATGACCTTGCGCTTCGCCTTGGGTCGGCCGGACTGAACGGCTCGATCGTCAGGGACGAGATCAACCGTACCCTTACAATGAATCCCTATGCTGTCGACATCCTCACGTTCAACAAGAAGGGTATCGTCCAGGCGATCGAACCGGAACGTTTCCGTTATCTGGAAGGAGTGGACCTGAGCGGAGGCAACAAGACCTCCGAGCTTTTGAAGTACAAAGTATCGACCATGAGCAACACCTTCTCCTCCCGAGGAATCACTCGCGGTTCCGGATATGCCTGTCCGGTATTCGGTGCCAATGGAACGTTCATCGGGGCGGTGAGCATGTTGTACGACGTGGGGGCGCTTATGAATGCCACTCTGCCCTCCTTGACCGCGGGAACTGAGTTCACATGGTTCGCGATTCAGCTCGACGGGACGGAGATCTATGACACGGACGTGTCGCAGATCGGCATGAATACCCTCACGGATCCAAACTACGTTAACTTTACCCAGTTGGTTGCCCTGGGATGGAGATCGGTGAACGAGACGAACGGCTATGGCACATACTCCTTCGTCACGGATCTGGGCACAAAGCAGGTCGTGAGCAAGGAATGCTTCTGGACCACGGTGGGGGCTGAGACCATCCAATGGAGGCTGTTCCTGGTCCATCCTATGTGATCGATCCCGACCCAGATGAGTTCGAAGAATGATATCGGAAACATCAAGACTGTATACCCCCAGGTCATTGGCCGTGCATGCTGAAGCGGGCAAATTGGCTCATCGCTGTTTTGATGGTGGCCCTCCTCATCTCGGTCACTGCGGTAGGAACGTTGGTTTCCGACAACTCAGAGATAGACCGACAGGGTTCGGCAACTTCCACCCGTTTGCAGATGAACAGCGTCCTAAGCAAAGCCCACATGTCCGCTCAAGGGGAGATCGGCAGGCTCGACGGTCTGATGAAGAACACCAGCGCGAGCCTGGGACCTCTAGGCTTGAACGGTACATTGGTCCGGTCGGAGCTCATCCTCGCATTGGCATCTGATCCATACATCCTGGACATAATCACCTATGACAGGCATGGCGTGGTAGTGGCCGCTGAGCCGGCGAGCTATGATTACTTGGAAGGGATGAACCTCAGCACCGCGGACAATGTCGCACAGATGCTGGGCACCAAGATGCCGGTGATGAGCAATGTCATACCGCCGATCGAGGGCCTTCCCGGAGCGGTGATCGCGGCCCCGGTCTTCGACAGCGTGGGAATGTTCATCGGAGCGGTCAGCGCCCTGTTCTCCGTCTCGGCCATGATGAACAATACCCTCCCGCAACTAGCGACCGGGATGGACTTCACCTTCTGGTGCATCCAATTGGATGGCCAGGAGATATACGATACCGATCCGGCGCAGATAGGTATGAACCTCATCAACGGCTCCGACTATCAGGACTATCCGGGAGCACAAGCGATGGGCAGCAAAGTGGTCAACGAGACGTCCGGCTACATCACCTATTCCTACTTCGTCAGCCTGAGCACACAAAAGATGGTTGAGAAAGAGTGCTTCTGGACGACCGTCGGAGCATATGGCATCGAATGGCGGTTGGCGATCGCTCACCACCTATAGAGAATTGGATATCTACCTGGCAGAACGAATCGGCTCTGAATCAGGTTGGCAATCATACCAAGATATTGATGGAAGAAAAATATCGCGGCAATATTGCATCGTGTATCCTTTGAGTCATCCACTTGCATACGCGGGGTAGAGAATAGATTTCACTAGCAAGAAAAGCATCATTTGTGAATTAAATTTTCAATTCGTAAGTTAATTATGGGATTATTCTTAGCAATAGAAAATATATACTCGCCAACAAAGTGTTTTCTTAGGGGAATAATTTGGCTGACGTAAATGCAATGTTGGACAATCTAGTGCAAAGCATATTGGATGAAATACCATTGATCTTGGCCGCAATCGTCGTGCTGATCATCGGCTACATCATAGCCATATTGGTCGGCAATGCGGTAAATAAGATCGTGGAGAAGGTAGGGATCGAAAAGACCTTCGATCAGAGCGTGACCGGAAAGGCCTTCAGGGCTTCAGGCTTGGATCTGTCAGATTTCATAGGAGGAGTGGTCAAAGCGTTCATACTCATCCTAGCCATAATATTAGCGATCCAGATCCTCAATTTCGGGGGGACGATTGGCAACTACCTGACTACCATCGCCAATTACCTGCCGAGACTGCTCGGTGGGATCTTGATCCTGATCTTTGGGGCGGTCTTCGTGGATTTCCTGGCAACGTTCATCGGAAAGGTGATCCGCCCGATGTTCCCAGCGACGAAGTCTGAGATCGCTGACATGCTCAAGAACCTGTTGTTCATAGGCCTGATCGCGTTCGTGATCCTACTTTCTCTTGACACGATGCTTCTCTCTGGGCAGACCGTCTATCCGCTCATACTCGGATTCGTGATAATTGGCGCGGGCATCACCTTGACGGACGCCCTCATCAAATCCATCACCGACGATCATGCCGAATTCAAGGACGTCGCGGGATTTGCCAAGTTCGTGCTCTATGCGATATTCCTGGTAATCGGTGCAGGTGCGATCTTTGCCACGTTCTCCAATGTCACCACCATCGTGGCGAACATCTCATGGGCCTTCGCCATAGCGCTGGCGATAATGCTGATACCGGTGACGTATGCGATGATCAAGAAGATGTCGATGGCCTGACCCAGACCAATAAACCCTTTTCCTTTCTTTTTATGCCGAATTCGATTGCGTTCTCCATGGATCATTAGAACTGAATGCGAACTATTTCTTCCGCGTTCTTCCGAAGAAATGAATTCATCGCATCCACTATCCATTTCCAAACAATTCCTGTTTCCGAAGGGGCGGACCATCGAGACTACACCGCATGGAGGAGCGAGGGCAATCTACGGCGAGGAAGCAGGATGCCTCCGGTCCTTTAGCGTAGGAGGGAATGAGGTCCAGGATAATGGAATGGTTAAGATCTGCATACAGTCGTACCAAAAACGGTGAAATTGAAAGATATCCCCTTGTCCATCACCGTCATGATCCTAATGCCTGATACTTTTATTTGTAGCGCAATATCCCACCGATCTTGACCGTTGAGGTAAACGTCTTGCCAAAATCCTCGTCCTCACCGATCATGAGCACATCCGTATCGTATTGGTCCGAGATATTTTTCAGGCCCTCGATCGTTTCGATATCCAGGGAATCGCTCAAGATCAGGGTCTGCATCTGCCCAACCTTCAGTCTTTTCAAGGTTTCGTCCATTCCGGACACCTGCAGACCGTCGCTTCCGGCCTCCGACCAGAAGCGGTCCAGTATTCTCTTCTCCTGAACATAATGGCAAGTGGTCAGTTGTCCTTCTGCCGCGGCCACGGCTTCCTTCAGGCCATTTTCGTTTGTGTGTTCAACATCAAAGACCCCTGTCACCATCTTCCTGAGCTCATGATGAAGATAGTCCCCGGCCATGAAATCGTTCTTCGTCATCGCCGGTCCGCCAATGATCACTCCCCTGAGTCCTTTTCCCAGGAATGCCTCGGTGCATCTTTCAGAGGTCTTCTTGAAGTATTCATTGATAGCGTCATCCCTCAAACGTTCGAATCTCAGGCTGGACATGCCGCCGTGATGGTGCTTGTTCGACACCTGAGATTTGATTTCCTTGTAGACCCGGACATTCGATCCCTTGAGATAACCGATGGTCGCATCTGCCAGGTCCAATACCAGGATGCCATATGTCTCTTCGACAGCTATCATTTGGTAAAGTGGATCAAGGTAGAATCCCCGCTCGCATTTGTAGATGAAAGACAGTACAGGATAGGGCGGTTCCAGCGCCTGGCGATGCAGCCTGCCATTGACCTCCCCGAACAAAAGAACGATTCCATTTCTTTTCGCAACCGGGTCCATGGTGCCCATTTGATTCAGGATCGCGGAGACGGTGAGCCTTGTCGATCTAGCTATTTGGTCAGACGATTCATCGTGGCTCCGTTCATTGATACCTTGGAGCTATTCGATGACCTCACCGATCGGCTTCCCTGGGGGAACATACAGGGAGATCAATACTGCGTGCGGTGCAATGATATTGCTGACATGGTCCAGTTGTTTCCGGAAAAGGCAAAGATTGAACTCCATGTCCTTGCAATCGAAACACCTTATTGAAATAGATAGCGATTTTCATACCCACACTAGAACAGATATGAAGTAGGTCGCCAGCGTCAGACACGGAGAAAATGAAAACAGTTATAGAAGAAGATACTCCAGACGTTCCAGCAGCTCCACACCAATAAGAGGACCCGGCACTGGAATTGGTCTGCCGGTCACCAAGAAGATCGTGGAACGCCATAGTAGACGGATTGGGCCGAGTCTGAGGAGGGAAATATCGACATTTACTTCACCGTTCCGAAGTAACAACGCACACCGGATCATGTGATGTTGAGGGTTCGTTTTTCAAGGATTTGCCATCTCACTGTCATGTGGGGGGAAGGAAGCCGAATTAAATCTGGCTGGTGGTCTTCTTTTACAGTCCATATACTACCCCATCAAATAAGTCGGAATGACTAATCTATGTCTTCTTACAACCCACAAAGAGTCCTCAAGCCTGTAATTGAAAAGAACGACCAATCTTGATTGTTCTAAATCTCAAGGAAAAAAGACAACAAAAGGTTTACCAATCCAGATCCTTGACTCCACTCTCAACTGGTGCAGGTCTATCTCCACTATGATCATTTCTTTGCTTTCCTCGTGCTCTGCAGGCCCTTGAACTTGAATACCTTTTCAGGGCATCCGCGTTCGCAGCGCAGACAGGCCGTACCATTGCACAGATCGGAAGCCACCGTTATCTCCGGTTCTCCGCTCGCATTCTTTTCGACCGTCAATGCTTTCTCCGGGCAATTCTCAGCGCACTTCATGCACGATATGCATCCGTCGAAAGTTCCCACAAGCTTGGTCCCGATGTCAGTGAGGATCTTCAATCCCTTGTCGCCCAGGACCGGTATGTCTCGCTGCACGATCTTGTACACATTCGCCTCACGGAACTTCTCTGGTAAAGGCTGGATGCCCATGCTCTGTATGAAGAAGTTGTATGACGAGAGCGGCATTCCTTCCTGCCAAAGCGCCAGCTCCTGGATGTATAGGGTCTCGAACACCTTATCGGTGGCGAACATGATGTGGTTGGACCGGATGCCGTGCGCCATGTCCTGCAGCTCCTCCATCAGATTAGGGTCCATGACTATGTCAGTAGCCATCGCCAGCGAAGTGTTGCCGACCTGGTAGATGTTCTTCGGCGTGGGCGGGATCAGTCCGACCCTTTGCGCCTTTAACGCGTCAACATACGTTCCGGACGCGCCGCTCATGTACATGCTGTCCAAATCGTCGAATGTGATCCCTGCCTTCTCCAGCAGGGTGAAGTGACCTGCCCTCATGGCGCCGAACGCCTTTGCCGCCTCTTGGAAGTCATGGTCGTCAATGTAAACGCCATCCTGAAGGTGCAGCTTGCCGTCCGCTGTCAATATGTGCGGTGCCTTAATCAGACCGGTGTCCATGGCAGTGGCGATGGCAGCGATGACGCCAGTGCCGGTCACTCCCCTGGATCTGCCGTGCATGTTCCCCTCTTCGACTATGTCCCCCGATGTCGGGTCGACCTTGTCCCCATCGACCGGCATCAGTTGGTCATCCAGCACCCTGCAGCGCCAGTGGCCCTCAAAGTCTATGTCAGATATGGCACCTGGCGAGGCCAGCATGCCAAAGCGGATGGCCTGTCCTTCCATGGCCGGACCGGCAGCAGCGGAACCAGTGTATATCTCGTCGCCTACTTTGAGCGCCATCTCGGCGTTGGTTCCGTAGTCGGTGACCAAGCACGGCTCCTTTCGGTCGAGCAGTCCGGTCTTGAACATCATGGCCAATGCGTCGGCACCAATCTCGTGCGCAATCGATGGTGGTACGTACACCTCGGCGTTCGGTCCGCCCAGATCGATTCCTAGCGCCTCGGAGGACATGACCTTAGCGTCCCGCTTCTGTGGCGTTACTCCCTTCGATTTCAGAGATTTCTCTCCCACATACGCAAGGTCCCTCAATTCCATGTTCTGGAATATCGAGAGCTGGATCGGGTTTCCACATACGGCCATCCTCTCAACTTTGGTAAGATCGATCTCCAAGAGCCGGACGAGGCGATTGACCGTCTCGATCATCAGCTCATTGGCCAAGTTCTGGTCCACTTCTATGCAGTAGGTCAGGTGGTCCATCACGTTCGCTCCGGGGACCGGATGCCTTACGGTCATGGCCGTCGAGATGATCTTTTTGGTGCTCAGATCTATTGCATGCACTCTTGTTCCGCTCGTGCCACATCGATTGATATTCCATATCCCATTGTAACAACCTCATTTTTCAATTCTTATAGCAGAATCAATCCTTAGATCAGGCTGATTTCAGTGCCATTGGGTTTGATAATCACCTGAAGTTTCTCACTCTTACTCATTCACGCGCCTTTGGGCAAAGATCAATGAAGAAAAACTGGGAAGGGAGCCAGAAAGCCCCCGTTCCCCTCATCTCAGAGATCTCTGCTTTATGCGTTATTTCCCGTGCGAAGTTCCGTGCCTTGGTCCGATCATGTGCATTAGAATGCCCTACGCTCAGAATACGCGTTTCACCGAAGCCCCTCATTTTAGTATCTGGAGATTTCATAAGGGCCTCTGCTAGATCTCTGTCGGGTTCTCCCTGACAACTAAACATACCAATTACCCTCGTTCCATTTGCCGCCTCTTTGCAATTCTCAAATACCGCTCCGAGTGGCGGAGAATTGGGGACCATTGCGTGGGCAATAAACGGCGTAAATGTTTTGCCTCGACCATTATATTCGAGGAAGTTCTTTATCTCCTTCGGAGCTCCCACCATATTCACAGGGAAGCCCGGGAATATCAAATCATTTCCATCCAGACTTTCAATTTCAGCTATTGGTCGGATGTCTTTCTTCCCTTTGACTTCCTCAAAGATGGATTCTGAGATCATCTTCGTGTTCCCTGTTACTGACAAATTAGCCACCGAAGTGCTCATTTAATACCCTCCGTGAGGTCAAAAAACGTAAACAGTAAAGATTATAAATATATTATGAAGTCATATTATTCTATTACTGTAAAAAACATCCGCACTAGCAGCGTTTATTGGATGGCCTAATTCATTATCTCCACCCATACCTATTCCTTTATTGTTGGACTTGATTAATATTGCTAACCCAAACACACTCTTAATCTAGGAACCAAACGGACAATGAATAACTCTTGAATTGAGCGGTCTCACAGTCTTCGGCCACACCTTCAAACTCGCCCTTGCAAGTCGTCTGGTTATTTGTCTATCTTCATTAGTGTTAAAACAGAAGTATTGGGCATCACCGCGGCTACCAATCAAGACCTTACATCAATATTGACTAAAATCCTATTACATCGCCAGAATTTGTCTTTTTTTTCTGGCTAACAACAAATTACGAGGCAGTAAGGGAAAACGGCGCAGTGGGCGATCAATCAGCTCATATCGACCCAAGAATCTGATACGGTGTTTTGTGGATTGGTCTTTAAACCATTCCCATGGGGAATCCTGCGATCCTACTCCACCAAGTTACTGCTAATGTCTTCCAATAGCATCGTAATGCCGTCTAGAACTCGCAACCCTCGGGACGTAACAGAATAGAGGTGGCTCTTCCGGTCGTAGTGTATGTATTCCACCTCGAGAAGCGCCTTTAGATGAAATTGGAGATGTCCTTTCTTCAGGCCTAGTTCCTTGCATAATTCGGCTAGACTGTTGCTTTCCCTAGTCAGTATCAGCATGACCTGGACCCTTTTTGCGTTGGATAAAGGAGCCAGCAATCTCTCCGCCGTCTCCGGCGACAGCTTTCCCTTTTCCCGTTTCGTTATGATTGGAGGGATAACGGGGATGCCTGGGGCGGTCTGGTTGAAGATATGGTCGGAGCCATTGAGATACTCCTTGATCTGGTCGACAAGCTGTAGCTCGAAGCTGTTAATCCGGTCGGAGCTACTCATTCCGTTGGTGACGATGCCAGTTTCGAAAGCATTCAAGAAAGTTAGTGCCCTTTGTTTCCCGTCGCTCTGGAATATGGTGACCGTCCGGTCTACAATGTCCTGAAGTGTTTCCTTCGAAATCTCTTCCTGCCGTTCCTTAACCGATCCATCCGGAACCCGGGAATAGTGCCGTGCGATCCGGTCCTTTAGCACTGTCTCTATCTGATCGCCGAACACCTTGCGCATGTCGTCCTGCCTGAGGTTGAGGATCGATGTGCTCAATCCGCGCACCTCCTGCCGTAACGCCTTGATCTGCTCTCGAATATCATCGTTCTGCATTGCGAACTACCGTAATAGAATAATATTACATCATAATACTTTAATATTTTGGAAGTCTATCATATGCTAAGAAATCAAGAGGAGTAATTGATATGAATTCTAAGGGCAGGAATGGATCGGGGAGGCTTATGATGATGGCCTGCCCCATGCTGGAGGATGAGATGATTCATAATCTGACCACCGACCCAGATGAGAAAAGGATATTCCTCGTTACGAACAAGAATATTGAGACGCTGCTCCCCAAGCTTAAGTCAAATAATGTCGAGTTCGAGCAAATCTCTGAGGATGATTTTTTCAACGAGAATGCGAATGTGCCTAGGGAAGGGTACAACATCATCATCTGGATGATGAGTCTCGGACTCCACTCGGAGCCCAAGACCCTCGCAGCGGAAATCCGCAGGCTGATGCTTACAGTCCCAGGTCATGCCGATGGTATAGCGCTTTACTATGGGCTATGTGGAAACGGGCTCGAAGGGATCCGGGAATGGGGCAGGGAGAACCTGCCGATACCGATGACGCTCTTCACCGATAGGGAAGGTAAGCTGTGCGACGACTGCATATGTGTGCCACTCGGTAGCAGCGAAAGATACTTGAATCTCATGAAGAAGCATTGCGGGGTGATGTACCTCACGCCCGCCGTCGCATGCAACTGGAAGGAGTTCCTCTACCATACCGAGCTGTTCAAAGGCCTCGATACCATAGATATGAGCCGTAAGGAGTTCATGAAGCTCATGCTCGATATGGCGCACTACAAGCAGTGCCTGAAGATCCAGACCAATCTCGGGGACCAGGCAATCTTCCAGGAAAAGTGCGAAGAGTATGCCAAAGAGCTGGAGTTGGAACTGATCGAGCTCGAAGGCGGGTGGGTGTCCACAGAAGTCGCGGACCGCATGTATGCCGAGGCAAAATCTTTCCTCGGGGAATGATACGTATATATAATTGTATTATTATATATTTTGGCAAACTATGGTCAGCCTCCCCTATGACCTGGACACAAAGAAGTGGACCTTGAAGGTCCGCGATCCGAAAGGAAAGAACAAATTCGGGGCTGGGAGAATCGTAACGGTCATGCTATCGTTCCGGGAAGCGATTTATATTACGTCGCAGAACGCGGGCATTCCTTAGGCCGAAGGGATGAACTCAGTATATCTCGAGCCTCGATGGAAAGGATGTCCCCTCAGCAGTTCTATGCCGCCATCGACGCGAACGATGCCGGGCAGAGGCTCACTGAGGATTGGGGGCAGAAACCGGACGATCTTGTTCGTCATTCAAACGATGAGCCGAAAAAGGCACTGGATGCCGAAAAAGAGAAAAACGTTTTGATAAAGCCTAGAGAATATATCACTGGATATTGTTGATGGTGCTCCCGCCGGGATTCACCCCTATTGATTACCGGTTTTTTTACCGGTATTATTTCTTAGCCAGCCACATTATTTAACGCCGTTATTAATTTTTAATAAATATATGAACTTTGCGTAAAAATATCGAGTAATTAGTATTTAATATTTTAGCTCAACCTTTGTGTCAAGCAGAAATTATTTGAAAATATTCTTTCTTATGATGAGAGTGAAGATTAAAAGAAAAGAAGATGACAGTTATCTTACCCAAAGACAAGAAATGATTAAATCCGGATTAAATAATATTTAAAATCCCTCATAACCGTTTTATCTTCGCTTATCCACCTCGAATCACCAAAATATTGTTTGGATTGACGTGATTTCGTATGATAGGACAGAACCGGATTTCTTGGCATCGATTTGTTGTGGAATTTATGAAAATGCCCATCCCGACATTGGGGGATATCTAAAATGACTCAAATGAAGCAACCAATAAGAGGATTTGTACCTGCCATAATGGTCATCCTGGGATCCGTTATTTTCATATATGTAGGAGAAAATATATTTAGTCTGGATCCGGGAGCACTGGCGGTTTATGCATTATTTTTTGTTTGGGTTGCCTTCGTGATATCCTTGTGCGAGAAATGGCCAGTATGCAAATGGAAACAACCTGCTATAGGGCTTTTCTTCTTGACCGCAGCCCTGATTATCGGCGCCTTGCACCCCTTGATAATGGGTTTGTTGGGCTTCGGGAGCGAATGGTATTGGCCCATGATCTCTAACTTATTCCTTGGAGTAGGCATCGTAATAGCTTTCGGCAATGGTCTCGTGGGAGGATTCAAACAACCGAAATCGGTCTTTAGCAATGCCCTTTTCATGTATGTGTTCGCGATTGTGTGTTTATTATGGTTCGGTTTTGTACCAGCAATTTGGTTTGCCATTTTCGTTCTTTATATCTTCTGGTTCGAAACGTGGCCGTTCGCCAGTACCAAGCAGCCAGCAAAAGGAATTCTCCTTTTCACCGTCATGGGATTCTTAGCCTTGCTTTTTGAATTCGCATTTGAGAAAGCAGGAACAACTTTCTTTAATCCCGATGCCGGGCTTTGGTTCGTTCTTTGGACCTGGTGGTTGGTGCTCACGTCATGGGAACTAGAGACCTGGCCTTTGAAGAATATAAGGCAACCCCTGAAAGGACTTGGCGGATTCTTGATTACCGTTCCTCTCACCTTTGCCTCGTACTTTGTCATAGTCAATATCTTGAATCTCCCTCTTGGAAATGCCGGGATGTATGTCTGGATATTCGTCGCTTGGGTCTATTCTTGGGACCTCATTTTTGGCAAATGGCCTGCAGAACGGACATCACACCTCGATACGGTAAAGGATCCAAAGGAGGTTGCCGTACCAGGTAAATAATTCGAAGAGCTTCTCCAATAACGACGGTGAGCATTGTTCGGCTGTGACCCGTTCAATTCTAAAAATAATGAGCCATTCTACTATCTTTTGCAAAGAAAGATTTCTGTCTAGCAATCATTGGCGTCTTAGGCTTTATGTTTTTTTGAATAAGTTTGAATAGATTCAAGAACTAAAATATGTGATTTCCTCGACATGAGTCTTGCCAGTCTTGAAAAGATCGGACAGCAACAACCTGATGTTGTACAGGCCCTAGTACAGTTCAAAGACCGTGTGTTCGTGGATGGAGCCCTAAGTGTCAAAGATAAAGCGCTTATTGCCCTAGCCCTTGGTTGCGCGTTAAAATGCAATACTTGTATCGAAGTGAATTCGCGGCTTGCTATAGATTCAGGGGCTACCAGAGACGAACTGAGGGAAGCTATGATAGTCGCCATGTACATGGCAGGGCCTAGCGCAGTTGTATGGACGCCTAAGGTAGCGGAGATATTATCGCAATAAGATGATAATCGTTGAGACCCCCCAATGCGTGGTGACCGAAATGCAATGTTTTTCACCACGCATTACTTTTGCTTTGATAGCTGCTAACAAAATCGTTTTGCCCCAAATGATACAATAAGGCAATCATTTCGAATCAACCCTGTATCTGCTTGAGAGAACCCGCCATTTTTAGTGCCTTTGAATTTCACATCAAGATTATTTATCAAGCATGAGGAAATTGTTTAGTTATTGTTATTTTCAAGCCTTACACCATAACGTTCGGATTTGAAGCAATCCAAATGGTACATCCTTTTGTATGCTTTTCCATATTTTCAGGGCGATATTCATCAATAATATTTTTCGCAAAACACTCTCTGCCTTCTTTGGAATTACACCGAATTTCAAGACAGCCATCTCTAAGCTCTATGCTTCCAGATTTTACCGTTGATGTATACCCGATCGGTCTGCCATGTGTAGAAGTCCTAAGTTTTTCGGTTGGCACGAGGAGACCAATTTCTGTTAGCCTTTGAACAATACTGTAGCTTGTGACGATTGAGACCCCAAGGTGATCAGTGATTTCCTTGACTGATAGACTTCTACCGATCGTCATCGCAACCACTTTTAATGAGTATGGATCTAAAATGATATCTGCCAATTCTGATTCCTTAGATTCCGCGACCCTTATCGCATTATGAATGCAACAATCTGTATCGATTTTCCTTGCGGCATCATAAAGCATGTGGACAACCTCTCTGAAAACCTGATTCCTATACGCCCATTATATTCACTACAGAATCATATACTATATTAATTACTTTCCTATTTATATTATAACATAATAATTTATATTGCTCACCAGCAGTTGTTTATCTTATTCAATAATCGATGGCTGGCTATTCTATTTTATTATAAATAAAATATATTATAAACCTCTCATTATGTATTTAACCGCCAAATCGCGATGTTCAAAATATCAAGGAGGTGGCCCTTTGGGGGATACACAACTGAATCTAGAAGGACTCAAAAAAAGCATAGTGGAGGGAAAAGCCGAGGATGCATTTTCTTTCGCAAATAAGTGCCTGGAGAATGGCGCATCAGTACCAGAGACTCTGACCGTTGCGACGGATGCCATGATGATTGTTGGAGACTACTACGCAGCACAGAAGTACTACTTGCCTCAGGTGTTAACTTCAGCCAATGCCTTCGAAAAAGCATTCCAGCTGATTCAACCCCTATTATTGAAGAATGCTGAAGGGAAGAGCACCAAGGGTAGGGTCATTATCGGTGTGTGTGAGGGAGACATCCATGACATTGGCAAAAAGATCGTCGTTGCCATGCTCAGAGGTGGAGGCTTCGAGGTTCATGATCTTGGACGAGATGTTCCCAATGAGGATTTCATCAAATCGGCTAAAGAAAAATCAGCTGATGTTGTCGCTTTGTCAGCCCTTATGTCGACGTCGATAACTGAAATGAAGAATTTCATGGACATGGCCAAAGAAGATGGGATCAAGTCTAAAATCATGGTCATGATCGGGGGTGGCTCGGCCACACCTCAATTCGCAGATACCATTGGTGCAGAAGGCTACGGGAAGACCTCGGCCGATGCGGTGCGGGTTGCCGAGGAGCTTTCAGTCAGGATACAGACAAGAAAGGTCGTTTGAAATAACTGAGGAGGAGAGAATATGACAGAAGAAATGACAAAATTCGAAAGAGTAAATGCCGTTATGGAGGTCAGGGAGCCGGACCGAGTGCCAGTGTATCCATATATTCTGACCCACGGTGTCTATGCTGAAGGGTGGAAATTATCGGACATAACCACTGAGACAACCCTTGATGCCAAGAAATGTGCTCAATGCACACTGAAGACCCTGGAGCTCTACGACTATGATATGGTCATCGGTTCCTATCAAGACTTGTACATGGGGGTCACAGAACTTGGCGGAAAGATCAAGATCCCCAACAAGTTCGGATCGGCAGTGTCGATGAAAGAACCACCAGTTACAGATGCAACCGCATGGGATCGAGTGAAAAAGCTTCTCCCATACGACCCTAGGAAGGAGGGGAGGGCCAAATCAGTCTTGGAATCATATAAGATCGTCTCTGACAAAGTTGGGAAGACGACACCAGTCATACCATGCTGGTGGCCAGGGCCAACTGCAGCAATGTGCATGTTCCGAGGTCCAGAGATGCTTTCAATGGACATGGCTTTGGACCCGAGCTTTGCCCACGAGATGATAAAGGCGGCTAACGAATTTGCCATCGATTTCTTGGAGGGCATGTACGAGAATGGGGCTAACTCCGTCTCTCATACGGGAGAAATATATGGTGTAGAGCTGCTAAGTGCAGACCAGTGTCATGAGTTTGTCGTCCCATACGTCAAGGAACTCTCCCGGAGGATCTATAAGGATTGGGGGCAGAAAACCTGGCTGCACACGCATGGCGATTACAAGAAACCAGACACGGCTCCCATCATCGGTGAATATGTGAATGACGCGAAGATCGCCGGTTTCCACCCTGACGAGAAGCACCCTCCAGAGTGGCTACAGGAGAACGTTAAAGAAAAGTACCATATATCGGTGGCCGGGATCATTCATGGGCCTGGACCGCTCCTGAATGGGCCTGCTGAAGAGATCGAGAGGGTGACCAAAAATATCATTGATAAGGCCGGCGTCGGAGGAGGTCTCATGCTAGCGCCTTCCTGCGAGGTCCCGCCGGACACACCGATTGAGAATTTCAAGAAATGGGTTCAGGTCACCCACACGTATGGAAAATATCCCTTGCAAAACCAGGTGATAAAGCATGCCAACGCTTAAACAGCCCCTTCGGGGGCTTATTCCCGCCCTTTTTGTAATAATTGCCTCCTTTATTTTCATTTTTTTAGGAGAGCAAATATTCAAGATGGCTTCGGGAGACATAGCTGTATATGCCCTCTTCTTTGTTTGGGTGGCATTCGTTATATCTTTGGCTGAGAAGTGGCCGATGGGCAAATGGAAGCAACCTGCCGTTGGATTGGGTTTCGTGACCATTGCTTTAGTATTAGGTATCCTGCACCCCCTGATCATGGAATGGCTTGGATTTGGCCCTGAGTGGTCCTGGCCGCTGATCTCGAATCTATTCCTGGCTGTAGGTCTGGTCATCGCATTCAGTAACGGCCTGGTGGCTGGGTTCAAGCAACCCAAATCAGTGTTTAGCAATGCGCTCTTCATGTACGTCTTCGCAGTAGTCGGGTTGCTATGGTTCGGTTTTGTACCAGCCATTTGGTTTGCGATGTTCGTATTCGTATTCTTCTGGATGGAGACATGGCCATTTGCAGCAACGAAACAGCCGGCGAAGGGTATCTCTTTGTTCGTAGTGATGGGCTTCTTCGCCTTATTGCTTGAGTACGCATTCGAGCAGGCTGGGACGACCTTCTTCAATCCAGATGCCGGGCTATGGTTTGTCCTCTTTGTTTGGTGGCTAGTGCTAACATCATGGCAGCTAGAAACTTGGCCATTGAAGAATGTGAAACAGCCTGGAAAGGCTCTCGGCGGCCTAATTATCTCAGCGACTTTGACCTTTGTTTCCTACTATGTCATCGTGGACGTGATAGGGATTGGCCTCGGCGCAGCTGGCATGTATGTTTGGGTGTTTGTTTCCTGGCTATATACCTGGGATATTGTCTTTGGGAAGTGGCCAGCGGAGCGTGCCGAAAAAATTTCCGTCAAGCAAGGCGAGACAATTGCAACCGAGAAAACAACTGGTTCTGTCGGAGGTGGAAAATAAGTTACTAAGCTCATGCATTTCCCCCTAATCCATTACGCGGGAGTCTCCTCCCGCTTTTTTTAATATCAATCCTTGGCTCACAGGCTCGATATGATTCCAAAATCTGGATTAAAAAAAATTTTAATGCTGAGTCAAATGGTAAATATCCAGAATTTTTCTAAGGTGATTTGGAGACTCTAATGAGATTTGGAATAGCTCTTGATTTGGGAACTAGTGGCTATAGAACGCATCTTGTGGATTTGTCTAGAAATGGCAAGATCGTCTCCACGGCAATCACGATGCGCCATCCTTTACCTGGGGCGAACATAATGGATCATCTGCACTTCTGGATCGAAAATGGAAGTGAGATTGGTCATAAGATAATAACCGATAGTGTGGATGAACTGATCGAAATGCATTCTGCCGAGCCGAATGAAATCGAACGTATCGCAGTTTGTGGTAACCCCGCGCAAGTGTCAATGTTCCAGAATATTGAAATTAGAGATCTTGCTCGAGCCGGTCAGAATGCCCTCAAGCGTCTCAATGTCGAACCTCCTGACCGAAGGGGAAATGTTACTTCGGCAGGGGAAATCGGATTAACGAGCGTATGCTCGGAAGCAGAAGTAGTTATCCCTCCTTCAATTCGTCACGAGATCGGTGCAGACGCCCTGGCCATGATAATAAAAACAGGAATTCTTGAGAAAAATGAAACCTGCATGGTCACTGACTATGGTACTAACGCCGAAATGGGTCTATTCCACGAAGGAGAGCTGTACACTGGCTCGGCTGCAGCTGGCCCCGCCATGGAGGGGCAGGCCATATCTTTCGGCATGCTGGCGGCACCTAACGCGATATGTGATTTTTCCCGTTGTTATGGTAGATACTGGAGCAATATGGTATTGAATGCTGGGCTAGAATCAGAGTTGGGTTCCCTCATTGATCCAACTAGTGGATATTCGAAACGAGGAAATGGAATAAGGGCTAGAGGCATCACAGGAACTGGTGTTGTTGGGGCAGTTGCCCTCGGTCTTCAGTCAGGAATAATTAAATTGCCCAATATTCAGACGATGGATGGAGTTTTGCATTTCCAAGATGGGATTACCTTCAATCGAGAGGATCTCATGGAGGCAGGAAAAGCAATGGGAGCAATCAGGGCAGGACATAGAACGTTAATCGAAGAAGTTGGGACACCAGATCAGGAAATAGGGACGATGTATCTCGCTGGTGCATCCGGAACGTACGTCGATCCGATAAAGGCGCAAATTGTTGGCATGATACCGCAGGTGATCGAGGAGACCGTTCAGGTTGGTAACACCTCGCTGATGATGGCTTATGATCTGGTTACTAACCCCGATACCTTGGACATGATGCAATCTGTGGCTGACTCCATTGCCTCCAAACACATCATGTTTGCGTCGTCTAAGACCTTCGAATCCTACTTTGCCAATGAACTAGCATTTTGGACCGAGGGAATGCCAATCGAATTGTACAATCGCTTGATCAAAAAAGAAGGCCTAAGACCATTGCCGGAAATTACGCCTCCTAAGAGAACTCTGAGATTAGTAAATGGAGATATTCCAGTCATTGGGGATAAGGGGCTTAAGATCCTTGAACACATTGGAGTGTACTTAGTTGGCAACTTCATCGACTGCCGTGGTTGCGGGAAATGCGAAAGGGGATGCCCGGAACAAGCGTTGAAGTTAGTTCCTCAGGGAAGACTGGAATTCGATATTGAGGTAGAGACCGACCTCTGCCTGGGAACCGCTTGCAGGAGATGCGAACAGATATGCCCTCAAAAAGCATTTCGTTTTAGTGATCTTAGAATCGTTAAAACCTGACCTCCCGACTTTTAGGCACTGAACTCCATTGATATTCACGTAGCCAGTATGCATCAAAATCCTTTAATAATACTATGCCTATATAGGCATAGTAAATGAAGCCATTCACCCGTGTCAAGAACATCAACGGCATCGACTACGTTTACGAGATCACGCCATACTACGATCCAGACACGAAAATGACCAAGCAGAAATCAAAGTATCTGGGTAAGCTGGTCGACGGCGAGACGAAGCGGATGAGAAAGGCGTTGCCCCGCAACGCCTACGACTTCGGCGACCTGCTGCCCGCCTTCAAGATCATCCAGGAACTTGAACTCGACTCGATGCTTGATAAGTTGCTGCCGGATGACAAGGCCAGGACTGTCCTGGCCTTGGCGGTGAACCGGGTGGTCGATCCCTGTTCCGTCAGCAATGCCCGGACCTGGTATGAACGCACCATCCTTTCCTCGCTCTGGGGAGAGCTGCCGCTCTCCTCCCAGACGCTCAGCGACTTCCTGGCTGCTCTGGGCGGAAGCTCGATACCGGAGCAGTTCACCGAACTGCTCCTGGACAGGATCGGCAGGACCGGACCGCTGATCTACGACATCACCTCGTTCAGCAGCTCGTCGAAGCTGCTGGAACTGCTCGAATACGGTCACAACCGGGATAGCGATGGCCTCCCGCAGATGAATCTCTCTCTGATCGCCCACAAAACGCTCGGGATACCGCTCGGATTCCAGACCTATCCAGGCTCCATCTCGGACGTCAGCACCATCAAGAACACCGTGGCCAGGCTCAGGTCACTTGGCCTGGAGGCCCCGGTACTGGTCATGGACCGGGGATTCTACTCCCTAGCCAATTTGACCGACATCGTCTTGGCCGGGTATGATTTCATCATACCCACGCCGATGAGGCTGGACGAGGCCAAGTCGATCATCTCCAAAAGTCATACCGAGATCGAGGACCCAGCTTACCTGAGGAAGCTGGAGGGCGAGACGTTCTTTGTGAAGGACGTAACTCTCCAGCTCGGTGAGCTGGAGGTAGCTGGCTACCTTTACTATGACCTGCGCCGGGAGCAGGAGGAAAAGACCTCTTTCTACGAATGGCTGGATCGCGTGAAAGTAAAGCTGGAGGCAAGAGAGGTCAAGTCCTGGCAGAACCCTGCCAGGGTCTTCGAGGAGGAGGCCGGTGCACTGGTCCAGTACTTCGGCTGGAAGTTGGATGGACGAAAGTTCATCATCGAGGTCAAGAAGAAGGCCGTCGCCGCCCGGCTGAACCGGGCCGGGAAGATGATCATACTGCACTCTGGCCAGCACAGCTGGCAGGAGTGTCTGTCGTGGTCTCGGGAGCGGGACGTCATCGAGAAGATGTTCTACTCGCTGAAGAACGATCTGGCAGGTCTGCCGTTGAGGGCTCAGAAGGTCGATGTGGTCAAGGGCATGATCTTCGTGAACTTCGTGGCGCTGATCATACGATCCAGGCTGCTGGCTTTGATGCGGTCGACCAAGCTCTGCCGGGACCATTCGCTTCCCTCGGTCATGCTGGAGCTTTCGAAGATCCGTAGAATGGAGCTGCCAGATGGCAGCTTCGTCACCAGCGAGGTGACGAAGAAACAAAGGAAGATCATCGAGGCGTTGGAGCTCGATCTTGACCGACTATGTGCCTAAAACCCGGGAAGTCAGGTTAAAAGTGATCGAACTAGTAATGACAACCTGTTTTAACGAATGCCGTTCCTTCTGGTAATGCAAAGGGTCACACCATTGGAGGAAATTATTAATATCGAAGGACTCGTTGCTATTTCAACAGTAATTGAAATAGAAATGAGGCATTAGATGAACAATCAGAAGGATGGCAAAGAACTCGAAACGGTCGTTCTGAACATCGAAGGATTGGATTGTTCCTGTGACGTCCAAATAATTGAAAAGAAATTGAGATCGTTAGCCGGTGTGGAGAACTTTGATATCGATCTGGTTTCCAAAAAAGTCCTTGCCTATTACGACCCATCGGTGGCATCCGTAAAGGATATTGTCCAGTCCATATCGGAGACGGGGATGAGCTGTTCTCAGATCAAAGACCGAAAACTCCGAAGCAGCTGGTGGAGGGACAAACAGCAACTAGCGCTTTACTGCAGCGGAATGATAACGCTGTTCACGTTCGTCCTTATGTTCTTGGGGGTCCAAGAAATCGTAACAAACGCATTTTTTGGAGTGGCGGTGCTTGTGGGTGTATACCATCCAGCCCGAAAAGCAATAATCGCTCTACTCAACCTCGTGGCTACGATTCATCTGCTAATGCTGATAGGCGCCACCGGCGCCGTCTTGCTCGGAATGTGGTATGAAGCCGCAATACTCATCTTCGTCTATTCACTCGGCGATGTGCTGGAATCCTACGCCGTGGACAAAGCGAGGGGCGCGATCAGATCACTGATAGAGCTGGTCCCGAAAAAAGCGCTGGTACGAAAGGATGGCAACGAGGTTGTAATGTCCACCGAGGATATTGTGGTCGGTGACATCGTTATCGTCAGACCGGGTGAAAGGATCCCTGTGGATGGTGTAGTTTCCAATGGTGTCTCCCATGTCGACCAGGCCGCCGTGACCGGCGAGCCAATTCCCGTGGGAAAAAAGATCGGCGACGAGGTTTTTGCTGGAACCATCAATCAAAATGGATCATTAGAGGTCAATGTGAATAAGCTGGCATCCGAGACCATGCTTTCCAAGATAATCTGTTCTGTCGAGGAGGCGCAGGCCAATAGGACATCGTACCAGAGGTTCTCCGACAGCTTCGCCCAGTACTATACCCCCGCAATGTTCGTGCTGGGTATACTCGTAGCCATCGTGCCACCCCTATTCATTGGTTCTGACTGGCATACATTTATCCTCCGAGGATTGGTCGTGTTCGTTGTATCATGCTCTTGCGGCCTTGCTCTTTCCGTCCCGGTTGCGGTCGTAGGGGCAATGGCGAATGCGGCCCGCAATGGTACGGTCTACAAGGGTGGGGCGTATCTTGAGGCCGTCGACAAATTAAAGGTCATTGCGTTTGACAAGACTGGCACCCTTACTATAGGCAGACCGGAAGTAACAGATATCATAGTCTACAACGGGCTTTCAGAAAATGACCTTCTTGACCTAGCAGGAAGCATCGAATCGAGGTCTGGACATCCGCTCGCAGCCGCTATAGTCAGAAAGGCGAAGGAAAACAATGCCTACTCCAATATTCCCCCAGGTGACTTCCAAGAGATCGCGGGGCTTGGGATTTCTGCAATTGTAAACGGTAAGAGGTTCCTCATCGGAAACCAAAGACTGCAGAACAGTAACGGCGTCTCAATGGAACAGTCCCATAAGACCCTGGAGGAGTTAGAGAGCTCGGGGAAGACGGTCGTATCAATCAGCTCGGAAGGAAACCTGTTGGGTCTGATTGCTATCGCTGATAACGTCAGGCCTGGAGCGAAAGAGACGCTTCAGAGAATTAAGCAGTCCGGCATCAGGACGGTCATGCTAACCGGTGATAACGAACGCAGCGCAAAATCCATCGCCCTCCAGGTTGGGGTCGACGAATACTATTGTCAACTGCTGCCAGTGGACAAGGTTGAAGTGATCAAGAAATTGAAGGAAAGATATGGCACAGTAGCAATGGTCGGAGATGGTATCAACGATGCTCCAGCCATGGCAGCATCAGATGTCGGCATTGCGATGGGCGCTGCCGGGACGGACATTGCCATCGAGGCTGGGGATGTGGTTCTCATGTCTGATGACCTCTCTAAACTAGTCTACCTTCGCGAATTGAGCAGCAGGTCGGTGACCACTATCAAGCAGAACATTTGGTTCTCGTTGATCAACATCGGATTCATGATTGGGGCGGCATTGATAGGCTGGCTGGGATTGGTCAGCGGCCTGTTGCTGAATGAAGCAAGCGCAGTCCTGGTGATCTTAAACGCATTGAGATTGTTAAAATGGAAGAGCAAGACAGAAAGTAGAGCGGTGATTAACGATGAGCCTCCTGCATTAACCATCAGCGGAATAGAAGGAATTTCAGTTAAAGGAAGGAATTAGAGACATTGCAGATGAATGAAAAACGATGCGTGGAATTTGAAGGTGGAATAGAATGCAAAACGACAGAAAGGCGGTAGAAGGGTTAGAGACGGCCATTTTCAAGATAACTGGACTATGTTCTTGCGAATTCAAGATTATCGAGAAGAAATTGAAGAACCTTGATGGGGTCGATAACTATAGTTTAAACCCGATCACCAACCAATTGAAGGTCACTTACAATAAGTCCTTGATGACCATCGAAGGGATCCAAAAGGCTGTTTCAAAGGCTGGCGGGAAGGCCACCCAGATGAAGTCAGACCAGATATTCTGATATCTTAACCTTATCATTTGATTCATCTTTCAATGATCATGACCCAAGGTGTCCCTTCCAAGCTTGGTTATCGAAAATATCTTCCAATTCTTTTTCTGATATGATTTAACCAGGCCAGCTTCCTCGAGGGAATTTAGATGATAGGAAAGCTTGGAATCGGAGACCTTTAAGAATTCTTTTAGGACGCAGGGGCAGAGGTCACAACTCCTCAAGGCCCAGAGAATCTTGAGGCGTGTTTTATCTGACAGTGAATGATGAATATTTATCTGGCGTTCCAGATCGGCTTCTGATGGCATACTGTAGGATAGTTTTTCCAACCCGCCAATTTCAAGGATAGCCTCCGAGACCTCATCTGGTAAGTCCCTGTCCTTTTTCCTTTTCCCATTGGCACCAGGAGCTCTGACCATGTCAAAGCATTATACCTTTAGCTATTTTAAATTGATATTTTGGATTGTTTGGTGTCAGATTGATATCAATCACTGTCTGCACATAGTACTATTATTCTAAACAACCGTCCATAATCCATAGACGCAGAAAAGATCTTATGGGAAATGGAAAAGAACAGCGGCGAGGTTTGTAACCCTTTGATACTCATTTCCAAAATAATGCCAGAATGAATCCCTCGTCAAGCGGAAGAGGGAAAATTCGTGATGAGCTTGCCGGATATTCCTGTGAAGTACAAGCAACTAATCATGATCTCGGTTGCCGCCGCCTTACAGAATAGGCAATGTGCGGAATACTTCATCAAAGTTGGGAAACACATGGGATTGACCGATAAGGAGATCGGCGAGGCAGTTCTTGCTGCCCGCTTCGCTATGGCGTCGACAATCTTCTCCAATGTTGAGCCGGGATTTTAGTCACTGATCAAAGATGAGAAGATGTGAGACAATTGAGGGCCCGGGGCGAAACCCAATAACCTTAACACCTATCGAGAAAGGCGGTTGTATGACGCTAAGCCTATTAACATACTATGCGACCCAGGCTCTCAATTATAGTATTACAAAATTATTTAAAATAGCAAAAATGCATATCTACCTGAATTATCGTTTTGAGAATATTAGGCGACATCATGACATCTAAAGTTCGGGTTAACATGTTTCCTTGCGAGAACAAATCGGAAATCGAGGTACAATCTACGGATGATGGGAACTATGTCGTCAAGGTTACCAGTACCTGCAAGAAAGCAGAGAGGTTCATTGAAGGGTTGGGATTTATTTCTCTGACCGATCTCACAGACAAAAAGGAAAGCAAAATCTTCCGTGACTTCATCGAATCGGATATGAGCGCTAATTGCCTGATACTCCCTGGAGTGCTCACTGCTGCATGGGTAGAGGCTGGGATGATCGCCCGGTCCATGGCGAAGAAAAGAGTCCCGTTAAGTATTGAGTTCATCGATGGCTGACACAACATGATCTGGTCGGAAATCGGAAATGTCAAACCTTCTTGCTTTGTGCAATGAGGTTATCTCCTGAATAATTTCTGAAATCATGTTCGATGGCTTTCTCGATGCCTGTTCATCGACACAGGAATCGGATGTTCTGAGCAATGTCGGAAAAACTCGGAACAATTAGGTCGGATTCTCAACCTAAAACATAAGTCAATCCAAGGGTCACTCCATTTTGACAAGGGAGGCGTGGCTCAAGACCAAGCATTGGCTGGTAGAATCAGAATGCATGCTTGATGGTCGAGCTGCAAAAATAATGAATGGCATCAGGCTACACCAAAGTCGATTAACATGAAGATCGGCATAGGAGAATGAAGAAGGTTTTTATCGGCCAGATGACTCAATGTACAATAACCCCCCATATTAACCTTTCATAATCGGTGGAATGGATAAAAGTAAAGTGCTCCCGCCGGGATTTGAACCCGAGTCGTTGACTTGCTTCCGCGAAGCAACTCTCCGCGCCGAAAGGCCAACATGATTGACCGGACTACACTACGGGAGCGAATTTATGCGTTCATATTGGAAACCATACTTAAACCTTAGGTAGGGGTGCGGGAAAACCAATGATGATTTGGCAGCCTTACCGCTCCATTTTCTTCACGAAAAGACCGAGAGACCTACAATTTCATGTCGAACAACACACTTAACCGAAACGAAATCATGAACCTTGCCCGACAAGCGACTTGAGCTAGTCCATCATTTGTATTGCACTCGTAAAAAGTTAGAATGGTCTTCGAAAAATCATTCATTCGAAGAACATATAGGACTATATACGTTATATATCAGGACCAACTAAACTATTAATATCTTACTATTTGATTATCCTAAACTATTGCTAAGGGTGTGGTGGGAAGTAAGCATGAGGAGGAGCTAGTATGCTACAAGAAATCCAAGAAATCAGTTCCATAAGGGCTGTGGCACCTAATAGAATTTTAGAAGACCGGATGTGTAAGAAATGTGTGATGAAAGAATGTGAACCTTTCCTCACGATAGAAGATGACGGCATATGCAACCAGTGTCATACATACAAGACGTTCAAATATAAAGGCGAGGAAGAGTTCCTTAGGATCCTGGACGCGGCCAGGACAAGCGATAGCAAGTACGATTGTGCTGTCATGTATAGTGGAGGAAGGGATAGCACCTATGCTCTTCTGAAGCTCGCAAAGGACTATGACAAGAAGGTTTTGGCGATCAACTATGACAATCCTTTCACACACCCCCAAGCAAGGGCCAATATCAAGAATGCCGTGAAAGCCCTCGGTGTCGATCTGATATCGTTCAAGCTGAAGAACAACATCCATGAACGGACGTTCAAAAGCAATTTGCAGTCCTGGAACAAACATCCTGACCTGGCAATGTTACCGATGATATGCGTAGGATGTAAACAGTTCATTTATCATGGTCTCAAGATCGCGAGCGAGAACAAGGTCCCCATTCTGGTTTCCGGCGGTAATGTTCTTGAGGAAACGACATTCAAGAAGGAATTGCTCGGACTGGACGGAGATACTGAGATCCAAGAGACCTATTCCAAAGCCTGGACCGGAATTGCCAAAGGAGTGCTGAAGAATCCCTCCTACCTCCGGCCCTGGTACATGCCTACCATGGTAAGAGGATACCTGTATGGCGATCCGCATGCTCTGGGTGCGCGCATGTATGCACGAAAGATCCCGAGCTTGTGCATATTCCAATACATACCCTGGATCGAGAAGGAATGTCTGTCCCGGATCCAGTCGGAGGTAGGTTGGGACTATCCCAAAGAATTGGGCACATGGCGTTTCGATTGTTCGGTGGGATCCTTGAAAGAGGTATTGTACGCATCGATGATCAAGCAGAATGAGAAAGAGGAGTTCTATTCCAAAGAGATCCGAGAAGGGCTGATTACAAGAGCTGAGGCAATGGAGAAACTGGAAAAAAATGTGGTCGACCCAAGCACGCATCGCCGATATATCGAGGAAGTGTTCGATATAGCAGGTATCTCTGACAGATCTATGATAGAAAATATCTTCAAGGATAAGGGCTGAGAACGGCCTCATTACCTTTCGCACCTTGAGTCAGCCAGAGGGCTTTCAGCTGACGGTTGGGAGCCGTTTGCATGAAAATTGCGCCAGAGTTGGTCACTATCAATATATATCTGTTCCTCATAATGTAAAAATGATATCTATGAGCCAGTCATCCAGCATCAAGATGATAGGGAGTACTGACCCCCGATTTGCTTATGATCCGAACGAAAATCTTGACATTGAAGAGGTCGGCGAGGAGGTCTTCGACGGTAAAGTTGTGCACGACGTTAGCTTCCGGGGCGCCACAGGAAAGAGGATCAATGCTTACCTGGTGACACCGATCGTCGGCCATGGTTTCCCAGGCATTGTGTTCGTCCATCCTTTGCCCGGTTCCAGAAAGACGTTCTTGGATGAGGCCCTTAGGCTGGCTGACCGGAGAATCTGCTCAATTGTGGTGGATGCGGTCTGGTCGTCAGGTTTGGAATGGGCCAAGTTGATGGGGGAACCGAACCATGATCGGAAGGAGTTCATCGATGCCGTCAGGGACATCAGGAGGACCTTCGATGTGCTGACCTCGGAGTCGATGGTGAACGACCAGCGGATCGGATATGTCGGTCACAGCCTGGGAGCCCTGTGCGGAGCGGTCCTATCCGGCATCGACCGGAGGGCCGTTGCGTATGTCCTCATGTCAGGGACCACCAGCTTCGCGGACTTTGCGGCGGCGAATATGCCGAACATGACCCGGGAGGAGATGACAACATACCGTGACACCATGGAGGACATTGACCCGGTCCGATTTGTGCGCAACGCAGCGCCGGCCAGCATAATGTTCCAAACGGGCAACAAAGAGGAATACTTCGATCACCGAAGGATGCAGGCCTTGGCGGACGCGGCGAGCGAACCGAAGGCAGTGAGATGGTACGACGCCGGTCACGCGCTCAATGAACAGGCCCGCCAGGACCGCGATGACTGGCTCGTGGACGAGCTCTTCCGATGAGGGCCAAGGCGGCTGCCCTATCTTTCTTGATTGATCGATGTTGGCAATGGCTGGTGAAGCCGTCGTTCCCTGAAACAACGTTATATACTAGTTTAGTTTATGAGAGACGCACTAATCGGAGGCTTTGATTGAATAATCAGGTTGATGTGGAGCAGAGCGACGAAATCCTGCGCTGCCCCTATCCAAACAGGAAGGAGGGAGAAATGTTCGGCATAGCCGACCAGCTTCTCGGAGCCTCCAGGATCAAGATCATGTGCGCGGACGGCAAGTCCCGCATGGGCCGTATACCAGGCAAGATCCGCAAGCGCATGTGGATCCGGGAGGGAGATCTGCTCATCCTCCGTCCCTGGGAATTCCAGGACGACAAAGCAGACATCCTTTACCGTTACACCAAGACCCAGGCTACCTACATGAGCCGCAAGAAGGTATTGCCGAAGAATTTGGACGTCTTTTAGAGGAGGGCATCGCAATGCCCAAAAACGACAATACTTTTTCCGACCTCGATCGCAAGGTGGAGAGCCTCCGCCTGAGGCGGTCCGAGAATGCCGAGGATGATGCCCGCAAGACCCTGGACGAGGTCTTCGACCGGCAGACAATGTACGCTCTGGACAAGCTCATGAACATGGGCGTGCTAGAGACCGTTGATTTTCCCATCTCCACTGGCAAAGAGGGCAACGTTTTTCGTGTCACCACGCCCGAGAACGAGATCCTGGCGATGAAGGTCTATCGCACCTCGAACTCGACCTTCCATAACATCGCAAAATACATAGAGGGCGATCCCAGGTTCAAGGGCCTGCAGGGGTCGCACCGCAAGATAATATTCGCCTGGGCAGCCAAGGAGTTCAAGAACCTCTGCCGGATGACCGAGGCGAAGATCCGGGTCCCGGAGCCGGTCAGGTTCCATAAGAACATCCTGTTCATGGAGTATATCGGCACAGAGGAACAACCTGCCCCGAGCCTGAAGAACTCGCAGCTGGAAGACCCAGATGAGATCTACAGGAAGATCCTGAAGTACATGAAGCTGATGTACCAGAAAGCGGAACTGGTCCATGGGGACCTGAGCGAGTACAACATACTGATGGAGAACGGCGAACCGGTCATCATCGACGTCGGTCAGGCGATGCTGGTGGATCACGTCAACTCTCTCGAGTTCCTGAAGCGGGACATCGCCAACATCAACCATTACTTCAGGTCTCTGGACATCAAGATCAAGACAGACGCGGAAGTTCTCAAGTCAATACAGGGGGCCAAGACAAAATGAAGGCAGTACGCATCCCGAAGGAAAGAGTAGGGGCCCTTATCGGCAAGGACGGAGCGAGCAAGAGGATGCTCCAGGAAAGGATGCAGATGACCATCAGGGTCGACACCGAGGGAGAGGTGATGATCGAGGACGAGAGCGTCACAGATCCGATCATGCCCCTGAAGGCCGTTGACATCATCAAGGCCATCGGCCGGGGCTTCTCCCCGGAACGGGCGCTCAGACTGATGGGCGAGGATGAGTACCTGGAGATCATGGACATCGACGATTACGTCGGCAAAGGCCATGACCAGCTGCAGCGTATGCGGGCCCGGGTCATCGGCACCGGCGGCAAGACGCGCCGCATCATAGAGGACATGAGCGGGGTTGACCTGTCGGTGTATGGCGACACCGTAGCCATCATCGGCAATTCCATCCAGCTGCCCATCGGCCGCACGGCGGTGGACATGGTCCTGTCGGGCAGCGAGCACTCCACGGTGTATCGCTTCCTGGAACGCAAGCGGGCCACGCTGAAGATCATGGAGATGGGTTTCCAGTAACGGAGTTGAAACAAGTGCCTCAAATACTAGAGCAGGCCGAGAAGGCACTGGAGCATGACCTTTGCGATCATTGCCTGGGAAGGATATTCGCGCATGTCGACACCGGCCTGAGCAATCATGAACGGGGTCGGTCGGTGCGAATGACCCTGAACTTCCAGCGCATACTGGACGGCAAGCCCAAACTGGAGCACCAGAAATGCTGGGTGTGCGAGGACATATTCGAAAACGTGGAACGATATGCGGACGCCGCCATCGATGCCATGTCGCGTGTCGAGTACCACAACTTCCTCATCGGGTGCCGGGTGGACCCGACCATACAGGAACGTGAGGAGAGGGTCTGGTCGGAGGTCGGACAGGACAAGGCCGAGCCGATCAAGGCTGAGCTGAACCAGGAGATCGGGAAGCTTATCCAGGCCAAGACCAACAAGGAGGTCTGCTTTGAGACCCCGGAGGTGGTGGCCCTGATCGACACCCGGTTCTGCCATGTGGAGCTGAGCGTCGCCCCGCTGTTCATCTATGGTCGTTATCACAAGTATTCACGGGAGATACCTCAGACCAAGTGGCCCTGTCGTGAGTGCCGGGGCAAGGGTTGCCCCCGCTGCAAGGGCACCGGCAAGATGTACCAGGTATCCGTGCAGGAGGTCATCGGCGACCCGATCCTGAAGGAGGCCGAAGGGCGGGAACATTTCTTCCATGGCATGGGCCGGGAGGACATCGACGCGCGGATGCTCGGCACCGGACGACCGTTCGTACTGGAGATCGCCGAACCCAGGATCAGGGACATAGACCTGGCCAAGATGCAGAGAATCATCGCGGAGAACGGGGCCGGTCTGGCCGATGCCGTGGACCTGCGTTTCTCCAGCCGGGAGGAGGTACGCCGGGTCAAGATGGACGACCCGGAGAAGGTGTATCTCGCCCATGTCGCCCTGCACGGCAAAGTTAATAAGGAAAAAGTAAATGAGGTTGTTCACACGTTCAAACACAGGCGCATTAGCCAGCAGACTCCCGTTCGGGTGGTCCACAGAAGGGCGGACCTCGACCGGGAAAAGGAGATCATCGATGCCTCCGTCGAATCCTTCGACGACGACGTCCTGGTGCTCCGTCTGCGCACCCAATCCGGGACCTACGTGAAAGAACTGGTCTCAGGGGACGGGGGCAGGACCAAGCCGAACCTCGCGGAGGAACTCGGAGTACCCTGCCAGGTCACCGCGCTCGATGTGGTTGAAATAATCGATATCACTGAGGTGTAATACATGGTTAGACCGTCACACGGACTGAGGCGAAGGGGCAGGAACATCCTAAGGAAGACCCCGAGGAACAGGGGACTATCCCCGATCACCCACGAATTCCAGGTGTTCGAGAGCGGTGAGAAGGCCAACATCTTCATCGACTCCAACATCCACAAGGGCGCACCCCATCTCCGTTTCCACGGAAAGACCGGCACCGTCGTCGGACCCCAGGGACATTCATTCGTGCTCCACGTAAAAGATGGCGACAAGGTAAAGACCGTCATCTGCAGGCCAGAGCACCTGAGAAAGGTCAACTGAGGAAGTGACCTCGATGCCAGAGGAGCGCTACATCGCTCTTGCCGAAGTAAAGGAATACTTGGAGCAAGAGAGCAAGGGCCGGGAATTCACGCCTGAGCAGAGGATATCGTACGATCACGCCTCGAAGATCGCCAAGCTGTCCGCGGACAAGGCAAGGGAGCTGATCGCCGAGCTCAAGGGCATCTCCTTCGTACCGGACACCGTCGCGGTCAAGATCGCCGACATCATCCCGACCCATCCAGAGGACGTCCGTGTTCTTTTCGCTAAGGAGAGGATCGTGCTCGAGAAGAAGCAGATAGAGCAGATTCTTAAATTAGTGGAAAAGTATCTATGATGTTGGTGTAACCTTTGGAAGACTACGCGCACATTCTCGACTATCTACCTCAGGGACTCCCCTCCGAAAAGGGATTCTCCCGGGAACCGCTCGCATACGCAATAGGTAGCCAGGAGTTTAAGCTCTTCGAGTTGGTGCCGAAGCCTAACGCCATCATAAACATGGGAGAGAGAGTCTACATCGGCAAGGAGGCCGAGAAAAGGGACAAGATCCTCCACGTCAAGAGGCGCGTTTCCTATGAGGAGCTCACCGGCGGCGCCCAGAGCGAACTTCCGTTCGTCGTCCTGGAGATCGTCAAGCTGGAGGAGACCCGTTTCGTCAACTTCTTCAACGAGGCCCAGCCGATCACCACCCGCTATCACATGCTGGAACTCCTGCCCGGTCTGGGCAAGAAGACCATGTGGGCGGTCCTGGAGGAGCGGAAGAAGGGCAAGTTCAAGGACTTCACCGAACTCTCCGCAAGGGTACCGTCCCTGAAGCACCCGGAAAAGGTCGTGGCCAAGCGAATCGAGATGGAGCTATCCAACCCGGCCGAGAAATACCATCTTTTCGTGTCGAAGTGATGCGGTGCGCCCGACCGAGGTCAAGAGCGTCCTGGCCCAGATCGGGGTAAGCCCCTCGAAATCGAGGGGTCAGAACTTCTTGGTCGACGACACGGTCGCGGAACGTGAAGTGGATTACCTTCAGATCTCAAAGGAAGACACGGTGCTCGAGGTCGGTCCGGGACTGGGCGTTCTTACTTCTCGCCTCATCCCGGAAGCGGGTAAGGTCATCGCGGTTGAGCTGGACCATGGGATCGCTTCGTATGTCCGATCGACGTTCAGGACGGTGGAGCTCATCGAGGCAGATGCCCTGGATGCCAAATGGCCCCGTTTCGACAGGTTCATCTCCAACATCCCCTACAGCATCTCGTCACCGCTGATATTCAAGCTCCTGGACCAGGATTTCAAGATGGCGGTCATCATGGTGCAGAAGGAGTTCGCCGACCGGATGGTGGCGAAAGCGGACACCGACGATTATTCCCGCCTCTCAGTGAGCGTCTACTACCGGGCCAAGGCCGAGATGATGGAAAAGGTGGGAAGGAACCGGTTCTGGCCCGAGCCGGAGGTGGATTCAGCGGTGGTCAGGCTTACGCCTCGGCCGCCTCCGTTCACCGTCAAGGACGAACGGCTTTTCCATAGGATGGTGGAATTGCTCTTCCAGCAGAGGCGCAAGAAGATATCCACCATACTGAAGGCCAAGAGGATGATCGCCCCGGTCGACGTCCCCCACCTGCCATATATGGACATGAGGGTGGAGGCCCTCACACCGGAGCAGATCGGAGAACTGGTGGATGCCGTCCATGAGATTGGCCGACCTAAGAATTCCCGTTGATGTTCACCCCGTATTCGTGATACACCTTGCGTATCAGGAAGTACGCCACCGAAAGGGACGCTATCAGCACTCCCAGGCCAGCGATCAGGACTCCGTCGTTCGCTTCATAGTTGAACACTATCAGTTCCCTGGAAACCGCGGTAAGGCCGACCAACAGCACGACCTCCACGTGGATCTTCTGTGTCTTCGAATACAGGTAAAGGATGTCCATCAGCTCGAAGGCGATGATGACCAGCAGGAACATGCCTATGAACGCCAGGACCTCTGCCTTGGTGGTGATGAGAAAGTCCGAGTCGAAGATCATGCGATAGATGTCATAAGAGAGCGTGCTCAGGAGGGCGATCACGACGACCGCGACCAGAAGCATGACGAAATAGATCGCCATCCTCTTGAATGTGAACATGTAATCTTCTTTCACTTGATCATTCATCTCCTTCGGACTCGCCGAGGCGCCTAATAAATGGTTGGGCATGACTCTACTGTCTGATAATGTCCATATGGAGACAGCCATTCATAGGATGATGTAAGATCATCGTGACCTAATGCGAGAGAGATGACCTATTAAATAACAGAACCCCTGATATATTTGCTGAAGTGCCATGGATAATAAGCTGATCGGATCGATCATCATGACGGCCGGACGCCTGAAAAGACATCCCCTGATCGTCTATGGTTCGGATTCCATACCGCAGGATGCCGTTCACATTTCCAAGGTGGACCGGTGCGTAGCACATGCCATATTCACGATCGCACGGGAGGACGGGCCGGCCGTGTACCTCGGAGAGGAGCATCTGGGAGGTTGCTGTCCTGGAGGCCAGTTCTGGCTCGGATACATTCCCATGCCAAAGGGGATCGAGTTCTTCATTTCCACCGGCTCGCTCACCTATAGGAATGGGGCGGCGGAGCACTACAAACGAGACCCTGAGATCACGATGGAGAGCATGGCCCGAGTGGGGAAGCTAACCCCTCCAGGGAAGTTCATCGTCATCGCCCCGTTCACCAGGACGGTTGAGGGAGGGAACGTCCTGAGCGTGCTGTGCTTTGGCCGGGCGGAGAACATCCGCAACCTGATCGGACTGGCCGAATTCGGGAGCAACGATACCTTTGCGACATGCATCGCTCCCTGGGGGCCAGCCTGCGCCTCCATGATCACCTATGCCGCGGGAATGGCGGAGAATGCACCGAGAGGGTCCTTGATAGCCGGTACCACAGATCCTACCGTGAACGAATGGCTACCGCCGGACATGATGACACTATCGATACCGATCGCGGTGGCGGAAAGGATGGCCAAGGATGCGGATAACTCGTTCATCTTTAAGCGGCCTAAAGTGGCCTACCCGGAAAAAAGGATAGCCTGAACCGTTCAGGCAATCATTTTTCTACGGCCGACCACTTACCAATGACGATCATCATGTTAATCGGTATAGTCGGCAAACCGAACGTCGGTAAGTCCACCTTCTTCTCCGCCGCCACCATGGCCAGCGCAGAGATCGCCGCTTATCCTTTCACCACCATCAAGCCGAACAAGGGGGTCGGTTACCTGAGGGCGCCGTGCCCGGAGAAGCATTTCGGTGTGAAGTGCCAACCCAGGAACTCCGCCTGCGACAACGGTATCAGGCTGGTCCCGGTCGAGCTTCTGGACGTCGCCGGTTTGGTCCCCGATGCCTGGCAGGGCAAGGGACTGGGCAATCAGTTCCTCGATGACCTGAGGCAGGCGGACGCTTTCATACACATCATCGACGCCTCAGGTTCCACCGATTCGGACGGAAACCCGGTACCGGCCGGTACCCATGACCCTATGGTCGACATCAAGTTCCTGGAGAACGAGATCGCCCACTGGATGAAGGGCATCATCGAGAAAGGCTTTGAGAAATCCGCGCGCATGGCACACCTGGAGGGTCAGAAGATGGAGGACGTCATCCATGACCGCCTGACCGGACTGGGAGTGCCTATGCCGGCGATATGCACGGCCCTGAGGGAATCGAACCTGCCGACCAACCCGATGAACTGGAAGGACGGGGAGATGCTGCGCCTGGCGGACAACATCCGAAGGCTCTCGAAACCGATCCTCATAGCCTACAACAAGTCCGATGTGGCCAGCGACGAGAACCTGAAGCGCCTGGCGAACCTCCCTGACTACATCACCATATCCACCTGCGCCGAGACGGAATTGGCGTTGAAGAAAGCGGCGAAGGCCAAACTGGTGAACTACACCCCCGGCGAACCGACGTTCACCATACCGGACCCGGCCAAACTGACCGCCGGCCAGATGAAGGCCATCGATGTCATAGGCCACACCATGAAGAAAATGGGCGGGACCGGGGTCCAGATGTGCCTGGAGAAGGCGGCCTTCCAGCTGCTCGACCTGATCGTGGTATACCCGGTGGAGGACGAGACCAGGCTCACGGACCACGGCGGCAACATACTGCCCGACGCCCACCTCATCCGACGGGGCAGCACCGCCAAGGACCTGGCATACAAGATCCATACAGACCTGGGAGAGGGGTTCATCCGCGCCATAAACGCCAAGACGAAACGCATCGTCGGTCACGATTATGTCCTTCAGGACGGCGACGTGATCACCATCATATCGAGAAAGTGAGGCAATGGAATCGTACGAGCTACGGCTGCTGACCGCGTCCTACCGCAAAATGATGGACCGTGACGAGGTCATGGTCGAGATCTACGGCAAGACCCGGGATGGCCGTTCGATAGTGGTGCGCAACTTCGGATTCAGACCCTATTTTCATATCATGGAGCCCAGGCCAGATCTGCTGGCCCGCCTGAAGCAGAACTCGGACGTACTGGAGATCAAGGACCTGGAACTGTATTACAAGGGTCGTGTCCGTCCCGCAGCCCAGGTCACGGTGAAGTACCCTTGGACGGTGCCCAGCTTCCGGCAGGACATCAAGCGCCAGAACTTCGAGGTGCTGGCGGCGGACATCCCGTTCCACCACCGCTTCATCTACGACAAGGACATGAGCTCCTGCATCCGGGTCTTTGGAACACCGGCGAAAGGGGACTACACCACCGACCTGATCGTGGACATGGACCATTTCGAGGAGATCGAGCCGTTCACCCCCGACCTCCGCATCCTCTCGTTCGACCTGGAGAACTCCATCACGAACGGCAACATCCTCACCATCTGCTATGTCGTCAGGGACAAGGGCGAGATCCGTGACGGGGAGATGATCGAGGGCACCGAAAAGCACATCATACAACGATTCTCGGAGATCATCCAGAAAGAGGATCCAGACGTCATCACCGGCTACAACATCGACGGATACGATATCCCAAAGATCCTGGAACGGGCACAGAAGGTGGGCGTGAAGACCCTCAATTGGGGACGGGACCGCTCCGACCCGCGTTCGATACAGAAATTCTGGAGACTGACCGGCAGGCTGATCGTCGACGCCTGGTGGGCGGTACGCACGGAACTGCGGCCAAAACAGGAAACGCTGAACGCCGTCTCGAAGCTGTTGCTCAACGAAGAGAAGATGGACGTCTCGGCCAAGAACATGGACGAGGAGTGGATGAAGGACAAGGACAAGGTGCTCCGCTACTGCCGTCAGGACGCCAGCCTGGCACTGAAGGTGCTGGAGAAGGTCGGCCGCATCCGCAAGAACCTGGACCTGGCGGCGGTTTCGCGGCTGCCGGTGGACGACGTCCTGAACTCTGGCAGTTCGATGCTGGTCGATTCCATCCTGATCCGGGCGGCGGACCGGGCGGTACCGCGCGTCGGCGTCCCGCTGACCGGGGATTTCGATACCGAGGACGAGGCCATCGAGGGGGGCTATGTGCACGAGATCGAACCTGGCCTGTATCACTGGGTGTGCGTGCTGGACTTCAAATCGATGTACCCTTCGCTGATCATAAGCAAGAACATATGCTTCACCACCAGGGAGGACACGGGCACCAATGTATCGCCGACCGGAGTCCATTTCCTCAGCAGGGAGCAGAAGCCCGGCATACTGCCCACCATGATGTCCAACCTGATGAAGGCCAGGGACGAGACCAAGGCCAAGATGAAGGCGGCCAAGACTCCGGAGGAGGTGCGTTATTATGACGGACTGCAGGCGGCCATCAAGGTCCTGATGAACTCCTTCTACGGGGTGTTCGCCTCCTCGTTCTATCGGTTCACCGACCGTTCCATAGGTTCATCGATCACCGCTTACGCCCGGGAAAGGACCAAGGGGATCATCCAGGAGCTCGAAAGCGAAGGCCGGCACGTCATCTATTCCGATACCGACTCGGTGTTCGTGCAGTCACCCAATTCCAATCTCAAGGAGTCGATAGAGTTCGGCACAGAGCTGGCTGAGCGCTTCTCAAAAGAAGGGGGGTCGCTGGAGTTCGAGAAGATCATGGAGCCGCTCTTCTCCCACGGAAAAAAGAAACGTTATGTCGGCAGGATGGTCTGGCCCAAGGAGGAGCTGGTCATCCGCGGCTATGAGATCCGCCGCACCGATTCATTCGAGCTCCAGTCGGAAGCGCTGATGGCGGTCTTCGATAAGATCATGGACGAGAAGACGGACGAGGCGGTCAAGATCGCCAAACAGTACGTCCAGGACACTCTGTGCGGAAAGGTCCCGATCGAGAAACTGGTCATATCAAAAGGCTGCCGTCCCTTCAACCAGTACGCCAAGCCGGATTCCCAGCTGACGGTCCAGGTGGCCAGGAAGCTGATGGCCTCCGGGGAACAGTTCGTACCCGGAATGAAGGTCTCGTGGATCGTTACCAATTCAAAGAGGTCGCCCCAGGAGGCGGAACCATACGTATCGGGACGCAAGTTCGTCGGCCAACCCGACAGCCGTTACTATGCCGAACGCATCGCCCAGTCGCTTGGCCGGGCCACTGAAGTGTTCGGCTGGGACGACAAATCGCTAATGGCAGGCAATCAGCAGATGAACCTTCTGAACTCAGCGTTCTGCGACACCGAGGAAAGGAAGCCGACCCCCATCGAGGCGGCAAAGAAGGCCGAGGTCAAGAAGACCGACAAGAAGCTCACCTTGGACGATTTCTTCTGAAGCTATCCTGGCGGTCATGGAGCCGGATCATTCTGACAGAAAACGGTCTAGTGTTTCCGACTAGAAAACCCTTTTATATCGTTACTCTTTTTGCTCCCTCAGTGACGGGACCGATATGATCCCGTAGGAAATGTACCCTGACAAGGGCGAATCCCGAAACGCCGCTTCCACTAATTATCGCGGCGGAAGTGATACACTATGGCAGAGAACGAGAAGCCCGTAGAGGGCGCTGAACCCGAAGCCAAGAGAAACATCTCTGGCAAGAGCATGTACAAATACATCGCCGAGGCCTGGAACAGGCCGGACGCGACTTACGTGAAGGACCTCATGTTCGACAGGATGATCCTGTGGCGCAGGGAGGACAACTTCACCCGCATAGACCACCCGACCAGGCTGGACCGTGCCCGTGCATTGGGATTCAAGGCCAAGCAGGGATACGTCATGGTCCGTGGGCACGTCAGGAAGGGCTCGCTCCAGAGGCGCAAGATGCGCTGGAAGGGTCGCCGTGCAAAGAGGAAGGGTATCAACAAGCTCACCGCCGGCAAGAGCCTGAAGTGGATGGCCGAGGAAAGATGCTCCAAGCGCTACCCGAACCTGGAAGTCCTCAACTCCTACTGGGTCGGAGAGGACGGCAGGAACGTCTGGTTCGAGATCATACTGGTCGACAAGCACCACCCGGTCATCATGTCGGACCCGAAGATCAACTGGATCTGCAGCCCGGTGCACAAGGGCAGGGCATACCGCGGTCTGACCTCCGCTGGTCACAAGGGACGTGGCCTCAGGTGGAAGGGCAAGGGCGCGGAAAAGATGCGCCCCAGCGGTGCCGCGCACGACCACCACAACAAGTAAGAAACCTCTTCGGACCATTTCTTTCGCCCGAAAGGGCGATCCATTTTTCCAATCCTTTGACCTTGAGCTGGTGCTTCGGTCGAGTGCTATCAGAATAGTTGCGAAAAGGTTTTCACGCCCTCGGTCAGCAGCGGATCCGTTCCATCCTCTCAGCGATGGTCGGAGCATCCATACCGATGATGGGATAGAATGCCGGGACCGGAAGTCCGACGCTCTCCTTGATGCTCGCCTCGTCCTCCACCAGATATCCATAGACGATCGCTGACGCCTTGAGCTTCCGACAATAGGCCTGCAGGTCGCCCTTCGGGAGCACCTTCAGATCGGGGTCCCATCTCCTCACGATCCGCACCGCCTCGTTATCCTCATCGGCCATCGCCACCGCCCTGCAGCCGCGCTTCATGATGAGCCAGGCCGCCAAAGCATCGGTGTCCTTTTCGAGCACCACGAGGACCTTCCCCTGGCTGCCCATCGGCAGGCCCCCGGTCCCTTCGCAATACTCGGAAAAGATGAACGCCTGGTTGTCACGCACCTCGACATACACCTCCTTGGTCGGGTTGTGGATGTCGACCTTGATGCCGCGGTCTTGGTTGGCGTTCAGGACCGCCTCGCCCACCTGCACGGCGATGTCCATGCTTGTGAATGGGTGCGACCCGACCCGCCGGGACTTGATCTTGAACGTTGAACCATCGGCGAGGATGTCCTTTGAGTACTCCACCGCCGTGGCCTTGAGGGACTCCATGTCGCTGGAGGTCTCGATCACAGGAGACACGGAGGCTATGCCGAAGACCCGCTGCAGGACCTTGATACCGTCATCGATCCGGACCTTGTCGGTGCGGACGTAGATCCGGCCCTGATCGCAGTTGACCAGTGCCTCGATCCCCTCCCTGGCCAAGGCCGAGATCATGTTGTCCATCAGCACCCTCTCGAACCGCGAGCGGACGGACCGGGACTTGAGCCCGACCTCTGAGTACCTTACCAGGATTAGGTCCATATGCTGACGCAAGCCTGCCGTGGTTAAAAGGATTTCCGATCGCCGAACGCCTTCGCCAATGTTGCCCGCCCTCATCGTTATATCCAACTAGCGACCATTGGAGCCCGAGCAAAATGGACCCTTTGACCGCCCTCATTGTCATCGCCTTCGCCATCATCGCCGGCCTGATCGGGTCCCTGCTAGGCCTGGGCGGCGGAATCGTCATCATTCCGGCGTTGACACTGGCCCTTGGTTTCAACATGCAGGAGGCAGTGGGTGCTTCTCTCATCGGGGTCATCGCCTCATCCACGGGCTCTGCTTCACGATATGTGCAGCAAGGTTTCGTGAACGTCAAGCTGGGAATGCTGCTGGAGACGACCACGACCGTGGGATCGATCGTTGGGGCGATCATAGCCATCTACACCGACCAAAAGATCCTGGCACTGGTCTTCGCCGTAATGCTGATGTACAGTGCGGTCTACATGCTCCGCAGGCCCGAACGTATCATATCCCCAGAGAGCGCCGAACTGGACGGCCAGATGTTGGACCTGTCCTGCGCATATACCGATACCAGAAGCGGCAAGGAGGTCTGCTACGGGGTCAAGGGCATCAAGACGGGCATGGGGGCGGGTTTGCTGGCCGGAGCCACCTCGGGCATGCTTGGGGTAGGCGGGGGCGTGATCAAGGTCCCGGTGATGAACGCCTGCATGTGCGTGCCCATGAAGGCTGCCACCGCCACCAGCAATTTCATGATCGGGGTCACTGCCCTGGCCGGTGCGGTCGTATACTATTCCTATGGCCTTATATCACCGGTACTGGCCGCTACAGTGGCGGTCGGGGTGATCGTCGGGTCCTTTATTGGAACCCATCTTACCTTCACCAGCGAAGGTCACCGGATCCGCACGTTCTTCTCTATGGTCCTGATCATCATCGCCGTGCTGATGGTCCTGAAGGCCGCCGGCATCCTGGAGGCGGTCTGATGGCCAGTGAGCGCATGAACCGGACCATGCACCTGGTGCTGGTCAGCGGAATGATGCTGAGCTTCACCATCATGACCATTGGACTGGTGATGTATGCATTTGCCCCCGCCGAAGGAACGACCATGGCCCTGGATAGAATTCCGGGAGGCGTTATCGGCGGCGATCCGATCGCAGTCATCGACCTGGGGATCGTCATCCTCATAGCCACCCCTTTCGTCCGGATATTGGCGGCGGGGATCACCTTCGGCATGGAGAAGGACTACCGTTTCGTCGGCATTTCCCTGTTCGTGCTGGCGATGATCATCCTGGCGGTTTTCATCCGGCTCTGAAGATGATGCAAGCAAACCGTTATTAGCCCCGTCCAGATTCACCTAATAAAGGGATGGGAAATGTCCGACGACAAGAAGGATGAGAAGTGGTACTACACCTTCCTTCCATACAACATTGCCGGCGGAAGCACCAATCCGATCATCCCGCTTTTCGTCACCGAAGGACTGAAGGGCACGGTTGGGCAAGTGGGCATAGTTTCTGCGATAACGTCATTGGCAGCCGTCCCCGCCAATATCCTATGGGGAAATCTGTCCGATACCATGCAGAAGAGGAAGCCGTTCGTTATCATGGGCTTCCTGGGCATGGGTCTGGCGCTCATGCTCATGGGGCTGTCGACCAGCATTCCCCAGTATTACTTGGCGAACTTCATGCTCGGTCTTCTGGCGGCGGCGGTCGCTCCGGTGGGCACGGTCCTGGTCCTTGAATCGTTCGAGAAGAAGGACTGGGCAAAGCGGCTGGGCGACTTCAGCAAGGTGGGAGGATTGGGCTGGGTCGTTGGATTGCTCATCGGTACAGTATGGCTCATGCTGCTCAACGGTTCGGACGGGGAGAACTCTACCCGGGCGTTGTTCCTGCTGGCGGCAGTGCTATGCCTGGTCTCCACCGTTCTGGCCTTCCGATGGGTGCCGGAACCGAAGGACAAGATCAGGCGTGAGTGCATCGACCCGGACGATCTGGAACACGCCCATGCGCATATCATAGAACGTGCCAGATACCTGCCGCAAAGAGTGACGTTCGTGGCAAAGGTCAGCGCGAAGAACCTCAAGTTGGCCAATTTTCCGGCGAACCTGAAACGCTATTACCTCGTCACGTTCCTGGCATTCTTCGGTTTCCTTTCCTTCTATGTCGCCTTCCCGATATTCCTCAGCCAGTATGTGGGCCTGAAGGACACGGACATATTCATCATCTACATCGCTTCGTCGGTCGCTTCGGTGTTGACCTATGCACTGGTCGGCAGGCTCATCGGAAGTATCGGAGGCAAAAAGATACAGGCGGTCGCTTTCGCTCTGCGCATCTTCATCTTCCCGGCGTTCTTCGCAGTCACGATGCTAAACCTTCCGTTCCCAGCCCTGTTCGCCGCCATGCTCGTATTGCATGCATTGGCAGGCCTGTGCTGGGCCGGGATCAGCGTTTCCGGCAACGCCCTGGTCTCGAAGATGTCCTACAGGGACTTCCGCACCCAGTCCCTGGGAATGTACAGTTCCATCCAGGGAGTGGCCTCCATATTCGGATCGTTGCTGGGAGGATTCATCGCCCAGTATTACGGCTATCAGACGGAATTCCTGATGGCCTCGGGATTCGTCCTGGCCGGACTGGTCCTCCTCCTCTTGACCAATGTGGACAACGTCCCTGGGGACGATGAAGGCCCCCACATCATAAAATGCGATTGAACGGGTCCTGCTCACTTGTTCTGCAACAGGTCGGCAATCTGCCTTCCGAAGAGCCTAGCCTTTTCCTCTTCCCCTTCCTCCAAAGGACCGCGCATCCCTGCGACGACGAACGAGGCGTCAGCGATCACTGGTTTCCCTTTTTTCTCCAGTATCTTCCTTAGCTTCGATTCGGCCCCTTTGGGAAAATCCTTCATTCGGGTGTCGAAAACGGCCGTTTGGACGCCGAGATGATCTTCTTTCAAGGCATTCTTCAGTAGGGCAGAAAAGCGGAACGGAACGCTGCCATAGTGGGTCGGCGTGCCCAGCACCCATAGGTCCTTGCCCCGGAAGTCCTCCTCCCCGGAAGCTGACAGGGCACGGCACTCGACCGGTTCTATACCTCCCTCTCTCAGTCCGGTTGCGATAGCTTGGGCGATCTTCTCGGTGTTCCCGTACTTCGAATCGAACAAGACCAGGGCCTTCATGCCCCCGCCACCGCTGAGGTCGACGATAAGGATTGCGGAATTTGATGGACAAGACTTTAGAAAAATGATGGTGGAGGAGAAGGGATTTGAACCCTTGGACCGCTAGGGACTAGACCCTGAATCTAGCGCCGTTGGCCAAGCTTGGCTACCCCTCCAAAGCTGGAATTTACCGAACGAGGTCTTTGTACAAAAAGCTTATTGATGGGGCCGGACTGCGCAGAAGCCGTTCCACGATCGACCCAAAAACATGTGGACAAGATAAATACGGATTGCTCGCCTTTACCCGCCAAGATGAAAGATAAGCCCAAGAAGTCCCAGAAAAAGAAAGTGGTCATCGACCTCAAAAGGCCCGTCAAGGAAGGGGCGGAACAGGTCCTAGATGACCCTCTCCTGTTCATCAACCGGGAGATCAGCTGGGTAAGGTTCGACACCCGTGTGCTTGAAGAGGCCAAGGATGAAACCCACCCGCTGCTGGAACGGGTGAAGTTCCTGGCCATTTGCGGCAGCAACCTGGACGAGTTCTTCATGATACGGGTCTCCGGGCTCAAACGTCAACTTAACAAGGGTGCGCTGGAACCTCCCCCTGATGGAATGACCCCGCTGGAACAGCTCCTTGCCCTCCGCGAGGAGCTGAAGCCGCTGTTGGACGAACATCTTCGGTGCTGGCAGGACGACATCTTGCCCAAGCTGAAGAAGAACGGCATCCACATCCATCGGATGGAGGAGCTGACGATGGATGAAAGGGGCCAGCTGAGGGAGCACTTCGAGAAGGTCATCTTCCCTACCCTGACCCCGCTGGCGTTGGACCTGGTGCACCCTTTCCCGTTCATCTCCAACCTCTCCATCAACCTGGCCGTCGTGGTCCGGGACACGAACGGAAGGGAAAAGTACGCCCGGGTGAAGGTGCCGAACGGGCTGTTCCCGCGCCTGGTGGAGTTCGACGACGACACTGACAAAACCGGAAAGGGAACCCATTTCGTTTTCCTGGAGGACCTGGTGGCATCGAACCTGGACATGCTCTTCCCGGGGATGCAGGTGGAAACCTCCTACACATTCCGGATCACTCGGGACGCGGATATCGAGATCGAACTGGATGAGGCCGAGGACCTTTTAACGGCGGTGGAAGAGGGAGTCGAGAGCCGGAGGGTCGGCGCCCCCACCCGTCTGGAGGTCGACGGTTCTATGCCGGTGCACCTGCGCGACCTTTTCGCCAGCAAGCTCGGGCTCCCTCCCTACCTGGTATACCAGACCCCGCCACCGCTGGGGTTCGTTGACCTGTGGCAGCTGTGGAGCCTGCCCCGGCAGGACCTGAAGGACATTCCATTCCTGCCCTATGTGCCGCCCGCATTGCAGAACGAGAAGAACATATTCGCGGCCATCAAGGAACATGACTTCGTTTTGTACCATCCCTACGACTCGTTCGTCCCGGTGGTGAACCTGCTCAAACAGGCAGCGGTCGACCCGGAAGTGCTGGCGATCAAGATCACACTGTACCGGGTGGACCGGAACTCGCCCATCATCGAGGCGTTGATGGACGCCCGCGACAACGGCAAGGCGGTGGCGGCCACCGTGGAGCTCAAGGCCCGGTTCGACGAGGAGAACAACATCGAATGGGCCAGGGCGCTGGAGACCAAGGGGGTGCATGTCGTATACGGACTGGCGGACCTCAAGGTGCATGCCAAGCTATGCCTGATAGTCCGCAAGGAGAAGAGCGGCATCATCCGCTATTCGCACATCAGCTCAGGCAACTACAATGCCAACACCGCCCGGGTGTATGGGGACATCGGCTACCTTACCGCCGATCATGAAATAGGATCGGACGTCTCCGACCTGTTCAACTCACTGACTGGATACTCCCAGAAGGTGGACTACCGGAAACTTCTGGTCTCGCCGGTCTCCATGCGAAGGGAGATCGTCCGCCGCATAGAGCGGGAGATCGAACGGCACAAAGAGAAGGGCAATGGATATATCGGCTGGAAGTTGAACGCCCTGGTGGACAAGGAGGTCATACAGGCCCTGTACCAGGCGTCGATGGCGGGGGTCAAGATAGACCTCAACGTTCGGGGGCATTGCTGCCTTCGTCCGGGCATCAAAGGTGTGAGCGACAATATCCGGGTCACCTCCATCCTGGGTCGATTCCTGGAACACTCCAGGATCTATTACTTCCGGAACGGCGGGGACGAGGAGGTCCTGCTGGGCTCATCGGACATGATGCCCCGCAACCTGCAGAAACGCGTGGAGGTGTTGTTCCCCGTCGGCGACAAGAAATTGAGGAGCGCCATCGTCAAGGACATACTCGAAGTGCATCTGGCGGACAATGTAAAGTCATGGGTGCTCTTCTCCGACGGTTCCTATCACCGGGAGAAGCTGGAGCATGGGGAGAAGAAGATGAACTCGCAGCTGTGGATGATCAAGCACCGGGGGAAATGGCATGGCGGATCCTAAGACCGAACCGCCCATGTTGATATGCGACATGGAGCACTACCGGGCGTACGGGGCTGAACGCCTGCTCGCCTCACTGGATTCCTTGACCTCGGAGATCAAGGGCGTCAAGGGAGACGATGACATCGAGTTCGTTCACCGGATGCGCGTGGCCTCAAGAAGACTGAGGTCTGCCCTGGGGCTGTTCGGCGAATGCTTCGAAGAGGAGGACGTTCGGAGATGGAACCGGGCGGTACGATCGGTCACCCGGGACCTGGGAGAGGCCAGGGACCTCGATGTCCAGATTGCGTTCCTGAAGGACTTTGTCGATTCCCATGAAGGCCGTCCATCGCTTACGGCCTTGATGGCGGGGTTGGAGGGGCGGCGGGCCACTGCACAGCCGCGCATCAATTCCGGCCTGGAAAGGCTGGAACGGAAAGGCGCCTTGGAACAGATGCGGCGGACCTTTGAGGAGGTCCAGAACACCCCGCGCTGCTCGGTTCCCTACGGAACGATGGAACGGGCCTTCCATCACATCTCCCTGCGGTTGGACGAACTGTTGTCGCTGCAGGATTGCGTCCACCAACCGGACGCGAAGGAACGGCAGCACCAGATGAGGATCGCAGCCAAACGACTGCGGTACACCATGGAGGCCTTCGTGACCCTGTACGGTGAGATGATGCAGGGCCAGATCGCCGTGGTCAAGGACCTGCAGGACCGGTTGGGCGAACTACATGATTGCGACGTGTGGATCGACCTGCTGGCCGCCATGGGGGTCGATGATCCCGGCCTCGACACCCTTCAGCACGACCGCATGGAAGCGCGCATCGTTGGATACAATGAGTTCGTAAAGATATGGGAATCGCTCATCGAGTCGGAGTTCTTCACAGAGCTGTTGAACTCCATCGTTCCCGATGCCACTCTGGCCCTTCCCCAATTGGCCGGGATGAGCAAGCTGGAACAGGTGAAGGCAATAGCCAAGGGCTGCGGTGCGGACGAGGAGCACTCGCTGCACGTGGCGGAATTGTCGCTGCAGCTCTTCGACCATCTCCGATCACTGCACCGGCTGGGGGATGCGGAAAGAGAGATGCTCGAGTACGCCGGCGTATTGCACGACATCGGCTGGAAGGAAGGGCAGAAGGGCCACCATAAGAACTCGCTCCAGATGATAATGGGGGAGGACCGACTACCCTTCGGAGACAGGGAGAGGGCGATAGTGGCCAGCGTGGCAAGATATCACCGGGGTGTCCTTCCCAAGGAGGGTCACAAGGCTTACAGGACGTTGAACTCCACGGACCGCAAGGTGGTGGACCGCCTAGCATCGATGATCCGGGTGGCCGACGCGCTTGACGTTTCACATTCATCGGTGGTCCGGTCGGTAGAGTGCATTGTGAAGAAGGGTAGTGTAACGGTCATTCTTTCAACGATCGGGTACCCTGACCGAGAACTGGAAAAGGTCCGGGTCAAGAAGGACCTTTTCGAGAAGATATTCAATAGGGCGCTAGCGTTTGAGTTGGACTGACATGAACGGGCCAAAGGCAGTGGGTTTCATTGACATCGGCACCAATTCGGTCCGATTGCTGGTCGTCCGGATCAATCCCAACCGGTCGTACACCGTCCTGAGCCAGGAGAAGGAGGTCGTGCGCCTCGGCGAGGGCGAGTTCCGTGACCAGATGCTCACCCAGGACGCGATATTCCGAGGAGTGATGGTCGTCAAGAAGTTCGCCGAGCTCTCCCGCGCCTACGGGGCGGAAGAGGTTATAGCCGTCGCCACGTCGGCCGCCAGGGAGGCGAAGAACCAGATCGACCTGCTGAGACGGCTTAGCGAGGAAGCGCGGGTCGATGTGTCGGTCATCTCTGGCAAAGAAGAGGCCCGCCTCATCTACCTGGGCGTGGCCAGTGGGCTTCATATAGGGGGCCGCAAGGCCCTCTTCATCGATATCGGCGGGGGAAGCACCGAGATCATCATCGGGGACCAGGAGAACTACACCTACCTCGACAGCCTGAAGCTGGGAGCTATAAGGCTCACCAACCTGTTCCTTCCGGAAGGAGCCAAGACCCCGGTCTCTGCCGATGCCTACAGCAAGATGCGGAAATATGTCAGGAACGCCGTCATCAGGACCATGCACCGGGTCAAGGAGGAGAAGATCAGCATCTCGGTAGCCTCGTCCGGGACGGCAATCAACCTGGCCGAGATATCCAGCCGGATGACGGGAAACGCTGACAGCCGAAGCTTGACGCTCCGCCGTTCCCAGCTGAAAAAGACCATGATCATGCTGTGCTCCCTTCCGTTGGAGGAGAGGAGGAAGGTACCGGGAATGAACCCGGAAAGGGCGGACATCATCATCGGTGGCGGGGCCATCCTCGAGACCCTGATGGACGAGTTCGGACTGGAAGAGGTGATGATCAGCGAGAGGGGGCTCCGGGACGGCCTGCTCGCAGAGTACCTGGCCCAAGGGGGCGACCAGGAATACCGGCAAATGTCGGTGAGGGAGAGGAGCGTGCTGCAGTTGGGCCGTTCCTGTAACCTCGACGAAATGCACGCTGACCGGGTCAAAGGCCTGGCCCTGTCGTTGTTCGACAGCGGGTTCAGACAGGGTCTGCACAATTTCGGAGATTGGGAAAGAGAGCTTCTTGGCTACGCCGCCTTTCTTCATGACATAGGCGATTTCATTTCATTCAACAATCACCATCTGCACTCCCATTACATCATACGGAATGCAGAGCTGCTCGGGTTCGATCAACGTGAGATATTGATCATGGCAGACCTGGCACGCTTCCACCGCAAGAAGATACCGAGGAAGAAGGATCCAGACCTGGACGATCTGGACGAACATTCCCAGAAGGTTGTCATCCTTCTGTCGGTCCTGCTGCGCCTGGCGGAAAGCCTGGACAGGAGCCACACCGGCCTGGTCAAGCATGCCGAGTTCGTCATGGTGGAAAGGTCCACTACTGTCTTGGCCATCCAAAGCGATGAGGATGTCCAACTGGAAGTGTGGGGCATTGAGTCCGATTCGAAGGCCTTCGAGAAGGCCTTTGGACGCACCCTCAAATCCAACGTCGTAAGGACCTGAACCTTCCGTTATCAGGATTGCGAAAACAGCCCCCCGTGGATATATACACTGAATGGCCCTCCTAGCCTCCACAAAACGGGCCCCAGCGCGTATGTGGCCCGCGAGGATGCAAGATGAGACTCAGAAGCAAGACGTTCCTCGTCACAGGAATGATCATGTTAGCCATGGTCATCGTCTTGGCCGGGTTCTCCTCCATTGTCTTGAGCCAAGGATACACTAGGATAGAGGAAAAGGACTGCACTGACAATGTCCAGCGCATCATTAGCTCGTTGAAGAACCAGGAAAACCAGCTTGAGAGGAATGTTTATGACTGGGCGGTCTGGGATGTCGCGTACCAATACGCAGAGGACCACAACGCGGACTTTGAGACCAATGATCTTGACAACAGCAGTTTCACGAACCTGAAGATCAACGCCTTTGTTGTCGTCGACAGTGACGGTTCGATCGTCAACGTCACATTTTTCGATCTCGGATCTGACACCAAGATAGCTCCTCCACGATCGTTCATGGACCATCTGGTGCCGGATGATCCTATGCTTGTCCAAACTGGCGATATGTCCGGGGTATCGGGAATCGTGGAGATCGATGGGAGGCCTTTGATGGTCTCAAGCCACGCGATCCTGACCAGCCAAGCGGAGGGGCCGAGTCATGGGCAGCTAATCATGGGAAGATACCTGGACACGACAGAGATCGAAATCATCGAAGGTTTGACAGGCTCCAAATTCACCCTGCTTCCCATCAACGACCCGATCATCAACTCGGAATTGAGCGCACAGGATCAGAACCTTGTTATGACCGGCAATAACCATGTGGAGATCATCAACGAATCGTCGATTGCCGTGTTCTCATCGGTCAAGGATGTTTCGGGGCAATATTCCATGATCATACGTTCCGAAATGAACCGGGACGTATACCTCCAGGGCCAGACCACGCTCGGATACTTGAATGCCGCCCTGATAGTGGTGGGATTGATGTTCACACTGGTCTCAGTGCTGTTCATTGAAAGGTTCATCACCTCACGGGTCCGCAGACTGGATGGGGATGTGGCGATGGTCAGGGACGATCGGTCCTTCGACAAGAGGGTCAGGATCGACGGTCGAGACGAACTGTCCACACTTTCTGTATCCATCAACCAGATGCTTGATAGCCTCCATAGCTCAGAATCCGAGGTCCATAAGAGCGAGGACCGATACCGGATGGTGGTCGAGGACCAGACCGACCTGATATTCCGCATCGACCAGGATCTGAAGATCACTTTTGCGAACGGACAGTACTGCATTTACTTCGGCAAGGAAGCAGGCAAGGTCATAGGAGACAGTTCTCTTACATACCTGTGTTCCACGGACCGTGCCGGATTCCTAATGAAAGCGCAATCGCTGATCGGCACCAACGAAGTCTTGAGCAGCGAGTTCAACGTGATTGACAACCGGGGACGCGAACGCACACACCAGTGGACCTTGCGCGGAATACCGAACGATAGCGGACCTGGGGAGATCCAGGTCGTTGGGAACGATGTCACCGAGAAGAAGCAGATAGAGGAAGATCTTAGAAAACACCGCGAGAACCTCGAAGAGCTAGTCGAGAAGCGAACAGAAGAGCTCCTGGCAATGAACAGGGTGCTGGAATCTGAGATCGATCGTAGGAATGACGCGGAAAGGGACCTGCTTGTCTCCGAGGAAAGATATCGTGACCTGGTGAACAACCAGGGAGAGGGCATAGTGTTGGTGGACGACAAAGGCAGGGTGACATTCTCCAACCCAGCGGCGGATGATGTCTTTGGCATCCAAAAGGGCAAGCTGGTGGACCTAAAGATCATGGATTTCACCGACGATGAAGGTAGGAAAAAGCTGTTGGACGAAGTCAACGGGAACAAGGTCCGATCAACGTACCGCTGGACATTGTTGAGGCCAGATGGTGCCCGCAAGACCCTCCTGGTGACCGCTACACCGAGGAAAAGCCCGGAAGGTCAATACCTGGGCATGTTCGCGATCTTCAGGGACATCACGGACAATGACCTGATGGAACAGGCCTTGAGAAAGAGAGAGGCGGAATACCGTTCGGTGGTAGAGGATCAGACCGACCTCATATCCAGAGTACTACTGGATGGAACCATCACCTTTGTCAATGGGGCTTTCTGCCGTTTCTTCGGCAAGAGGATGGAAGACCTGGTCGGAAGGGTTTTCGAACTGGGGATCCCAGAAGGTGAGGAGAACGACCTGACGACAATGATGTCGTCTTTGACCCCGGAGAATCCTACCAGCAGCTGGGAGTTCCGTCTGATCAGGGCTGACGGGAAGATGCGTTGGATGCAGACCACCTTCCGCGGCATTTTCGACACCGATGGGAACATCCTGGAGGTTCAGAGCGTAGGCAGGGATATAAGTGAGCGCATCCAGATGGAACAGGAGATGCTCCGTGGGCAGAGGCTGGAATCGCTGGGTACCTTGGCTGGCGGCATCGCTCATGATTTCAACAATGTGCTCACATCCATTGTGGGCAATGTTACCCTGATCAAGATGAAGATAATGGAGAATGACCCGCTGATGGTCCGCCTGGCCGAAACGGAATCGGAGATCATAAGGGCCAAGAAGCTGGCGGACAAACTGCTGACCTTCTCCGAGGGAGGGGAGCCGGTCAAAGAGGTCCAGGACATTCATGATATTGTCCAGGAGGCGGTCGGCTCTGGCCTGGTGGGTTCGTTAAGCACCGTTCACATCGAATGCCCCCAGGACATCGATCTGGTCCAGGTCGACAAAGGCCAGATGGTGCACGCAATAGGCAATCTTGTCAGAAATGCCAGCGAGGCGATGGATGGTCGCGGGGAGATCATCATAAGGATCGCAAATTTCTCCATGGAACGAAACAAGAACGGACATCCGTCAGGAAAATATGTCACGTTGTCGGTGAGCGATCAGGGACCGGGCATCTCCATTGACAACCTGGACAGGGTCTTCGATCCTTATTTCTCCACAAAAGGCCTGGGAAAAGGTTTGGGTTTGAGCACTGCTCTTTCCATCACCAACCGGCACGGTGGCTGGATCGATGTGGAGACCGCAGAAGGCCGTGGCACGACCTTCGTCATGAACCTTCCCTCGGCTTTGCTGGATGTGTCAAAGGAGACAGTCGCCAAGAAGAACGTGAACACGGGTTCGAGGGTTCTTCTCATGGATGACGAGGAATCGATCCTTGAGGTAGGAAAAGAGCTTCTGGAGGCTAGTGGTTTCATAGTCGACACGGCCAAAGATGGACGGGAGGCCATCGACCTATATGTGGAAGCGATGCGGAAAGGGAAGGGTTACGATGCGGTCATCATGGACCTGACCATCCGCGGTGGTATGGGCGGAAAGGAGGCCATTGTCGAGCTCCTGAGGGTCGATCCTAAGGCCGTGGCCATAGTCTCGTCCGGCTACTCCAACGACCCAGTGATGGCCGAGTACCGTAAGTTCGGATTCTCAGGAGTGGTCCAGAAACCGTATCTGATCAAAGATATGGTGGAAATGATCAGATCGGTGACCAAGGACAGGAACAGCTAACGCTCATCCACCATAATGGAGGACTGGCCGTCGGATCTTCTATCGATGCTCCGATCTCCCCGAGACCTCGATCGCATATTGGGCTGTTGGGACGAAGAAATGGCACGGAATTGAGAAATCCTGAGCGGGACGATGCGTATTTATACGCAGGAGTAAGGAATGTTAAGGTGATCATGACACCAGACCGATCCCCGCTCCTGAACGAATACCATTCCAAAAGAGATTTTTCCAAGACCGAGGAACCTTCAGGAGGTGATGTTCCGGAACGGCCGATCTTCGTCGTCCAGGAACATCATGCGTCGCATCTCCATTATGACTTCAGGCTGTCCATGGACGGGGTTCTGAAGAGCTGGGCCGTGCCCAAAGGGGTGCCGGAGGAGAAGGGAACAAAGCACCTAGCGGTGGAGACCGAGGACCATCCGCTGGAGTATGCGGACTTCGCGGGCGAGATCCCCAAGGGCCAATACGGAGGCGGGAAGGTAATGATCTGGGACCGGGGCGAGTACGTTCTTGAGCATCGCGATCAGGATAAGGTGGTGGTTGAGCTGAAGGGCAACAGACTGAAGGGCAGATACTCCATAGTCCGGTTCAAGGGGAGGGAAAGCTCACCGAAGAACTGGCTGATAATGAAGCTGTGAATTAGAAAAACGTAAGAAAGGGGTTTATCGGGTTTGACCGAGTGAGGGAAGGCCCTTACTTGGCCTTCTTCATTATTTTCATCCAGCCGCCGGACTCGTATACTGAGAGTCCCCTCTTGCCGAGAGTCTTCTCAAAGTCTTCCCATGAGACGATCTCGAGGCGGGCGTTGGATCCCTTTGTGAACTGAATCCCGTTCGTTCCCTTTACACGGCCCGGCTTGAGACCCTTCTTCTTAGCGATCTCTTTGGCCTTGTCGAGGCTAATCTGTTCCATCACCATATGATATCCCTCCTTTGACACTTGGCCGGATACTGGCCAACTATCCAGTAAGTAATGAACATGACCTATATATAAAATTTATCTCATAATGTTACGCTCCCAGTATTCATTTCCCATATATATCCGGTTGTAGAAACCGTTCGGGAGCCAGCAAGAAAAGCATTTTCGCACTGTTGGAAACCATCAGCCAGAAGGTCTGTCTGTGAGGTACTGGCAGGGACGGAGAGACATCTGGCAATAACCGGTCAGGTAATGATATATCAAGGTAGAGTGATTCCCTGAACGCTGAAATCATGACACTGTTCGGTTCTTCAGGGATCCGTGGCCTGGTGGGCCAAGAGATCACATCAAGCCTGGCGCTCAAAATAGGAATGGCCGTAGGCAACGAATATGGCCAGATAATTATCGGAAAGGACACCAGGACCAGTGGGGGCATGATGGAGAGGGCGCTGGCCGCAGGTGCAATGTCCTCAGGAGCCGATATCCACATGGCAGGCATGTTATCCACTCCAACGCTGGCCAGGGCTGCATTTGATTACGATTGCGGATTGATGATCACCGCGTCCCATAACCCCAAGGAGTACAATGGGGTGAAGATGTGGAATCCAGATGGAAGCGCGTTCGATACCGACCAGATGGAGCGAGTGGAACGGTTGATCATGAGCGGTGGATCGAGAAAACCCTCATGGAGGGACGTCGGCCAAGAATATGTCCATAGGAACGCGGTAAGGGATCACATGAATGACGTGATCAGTTCTGTGGGCACTTCCGACGTCAGTGTCGTGGTGGACTGCGCATGTGGCGCCACGTTCAATATCAGCCCTCTGCTGCTGCGGGAGATGGGATGCGGGGTCCTCTCCCTGAACGCCCAACCGGACGGTTACTTCCCGGGAAGGATGCCGGAACCGACCGAGGAACAGCTCAATGACCTCATGAAGAACGTGATCAACCGTGAAGCTAACTTGGGCATAGCGCATGATGGGGACGGGGACCGGATGGTGGCCGTCGATGAAAATGGACGTTTCGTCGATGGTGATAAGCTCCTGGCCCTTTTCGCCTCTGTCCTGGGAGCCACTGGGCTTGTCGCACCGATAGACGCCTCCATGGTCCTGGATGATATGGTCAAAGGGAATGTCGTTCGCACCAAGGTCGGAGATGTCTATGTGGCCGAGGCCCTGAAGCGGACCGGACTACCCTTTGGGGGCGAACCCTCAGGAACGTTCATCTTCCCCAAGGAGACATATTGTCCCGATGGGGTCTATGCCGCCGCGTTGCTGGCAAAATATACCCAGGAACAGCGATTGTCGGAGATGATCGACTCACTGCCGTCATACCCGAGGGCCAGAGAGTCGTTCGGTTTCCCCGCGGCAAACCGCGAGACACTCACTGCAAGGATGGGACAGGAGATGGCCGGTGTAAGCTGCAACCGCCTGATAACCGTTGACGGGTTCCGGGCGGAGTTCGATAACGGGTGGTACCTGATGAGACTGTCCGGAACCGAACCAAAGCTGCGTATCTCCGCCGAAGCCCGCAGCAAGGATGAACTGGACCGATTGATGGGTCAGGCCCGTACCATTGTAAAGAGGTGCATGAAATGAAAGCCCTAATTCTGGCTGCCGGCGAAGGCGCCCGGCTTAGACCATTGACGTCGAACACCCCGAAGCCGCTGCTGCTGGTGGCTGGAAAACCTTATCTGAGCCACCTGTTCGCCAGCCTGAAAGCGTCGGGAATCGAGGAAATCGCCCTGCTGGTCGGCTTCAAGAGCAACCGCATCAGGGAATGCTACGGGGAAGGTTCCTCGGAAGGTATCCGCATCACATATCTGGAACAGAAGGAGAGGCTGGGCACGGCGAACGCGATCGGTGTCGCCGAGGGGGTCATGGACGAGGATTTCGTCTGCATCAATGGCGATGTGGTGCTGTCCCAGAAGGACATAGTGGCAGTGGTGGAGGCCCACCGCCAGCATCGCGGGACGATCATGTCCACCGTCACCGTGGACGATCCGACCCGGTTCGGGGTAATCGAAGAATCCAATGGCAAGATGGTACGGATAGTGGAGAAGCCCAAGGTGGCGCCCAGCAACATGATCAATGCGGGCATGTTCGTTTTCACCCCCCAAGTATTTGATTACATCAGGAAGACGGAGAAATCCCCCCGTGGAGAGTTCGAGATCACGGACACGCTAAACATGATGGCCAGCAAGATGGATATCAACATCTACCGGCTGCAGGGGCCCTGGATGGATGTCGGCAGGCCTTGGGACCTGCTCAAGGCCAACGAGATCCTGATGGCCAACCTCGAACGGCGTATCGAGGGCACGGTGGAGGAGGGAGCCGTCCTGAAAGGCAATGTCGTGGTGGAGAAGGGCGCGCTGATACGTGCTGGCAGCTATATCGAGGGACCGGTCTACATATCCGCGGGATGCGACATCGGGCCGAACTGCTACATAAGGCCGTCGACATGCCTCGGCAAGAACGTTCGAGTTGGAGCGGCGGTGGAGGTCAAGAACTCCATCGTGATGAGCGGAACCCATGTCCCGCACCACAACTACGTCGGGGACAGCATCGTCGGGGAACGATGCAACTTCGGTGCTGGAACCAAGGTCGCCAACCTCCGTTTCGATGACAAGACGGTGAAGGTCTCGTTCAAAGGAAGCTCGATAGACGCCGGCACCAGAAAGTTGGGCGTCATAATGGGCGACGATGTCAAGACCGGCATCAACAGCATGATCGAGCCGGGAACGATAATCGGGGAAAGATCGATCGTGGGAATGGGAGCGGTGGCCAAGGGCGAGATCGGACCGGACAGCCGGATATTCTAATCGAGGTCGACCACCTCGAGCTCGATCTTGTTACCTTCCATGTCGTATGCCTGCCAGCTATGCATGTCATACGGCAGTTTGGTAATGATGTGAGTGTTCCCGAAGCGCCTGAACAGATGCAGGTCCTCTTCGGACCAATGATTGCTTGGCCCGGGATGGGAGTGGACCGTGCCGACGACCGAGTAGTCGATAGGGAGCATGTGCAGGAACAGCGTTGCGTTATCCTCTCCCTGGATCGTTCCAGGAAGGAACAGGAGCTCGGAGATGACGCCGTCCTCCGCCCGCATCGCCGCCACGAACTCGTTAGGAAGGGACTGCCTGGCCGATTCGTTGACCATCTCCAGCACCTGCCGGTCTATGCCCCAGACCTTCCTCTTCTTTCCTAGCATAACGACCCCATCAATTTCTCGCGGGTCCGGGAGTAGAAGCTGCGGCCGAACGATACGAAGCGGGCCTTGGTCTCCGACACGCCGAACTCGACCGTCTCGTTCCCGGCCATCGCCTCCTCCTCCTGACCGTCCACTACGACCACGCACTCTTTCGGCCTCACGACCTTCAGGGTGATCTTGCTGGTGGAAGGAACGACCACCGGACGCGCGGCGAACTTGAAGGGAGCCATGGGAGCTATCACCAGCGCCTCCACGCGCGGGTCGACCAGGGGCGCTCCGACGCTCATCGCATAGCACGTCGAACCGGTCGGCGTGGAGACGATGATGCCGTCTGCCCTGACGTTCACTGCCAGTTCGTCGTCCACGAACACCTGGAAATGCCTGATCTTGGCCACGTGGGCGGTATGCACGACCGCCTCGTTGACGGCGTCGGGCAGGCGCTTCTTATTGATGGTGGTCTTCAGCTTCAGGCGGGATACGACCTCATAATTGCCCCGGAGGATGTTCTCCAGGCCCTCCTCCAGCTCCTCATCCGCAACCTCGGTAAGGAAGCCCAGGTCACCGGCGTTGATCCCGAAGATCGGTGCTTTGTTCAGCTGTGAGGTCCTGAGTATGGTCCCGTCCCCGCCGATGGTGATCATCACCTCGACGTCCATGTCCTCGATCCTGCAGCCTTTCATCCTGAACCGCTCGGCGATCTCGGTCTCCAGCAGGACCTCGTGTCCCTCCAGCAGTTGCAGCGCCCGCCTGGCCATGCGAGGCGCATCCGGCACGTCCATGTTCACGCTCATTCCGAACTTCACAGCAGCACCTCCTTCACCGCTTCATCGCCATATGCCAGGAAATTGCTTCTGACCTTCAGGTCGAAGGGCATGTCTAGCCGGTTGCCTGATAGGTCGATGATATCCCCTCCCGCCTCGCGCAGGATCAAGGCGCTCGCGGCGATGTCGATCACCCTGATGGATTTATCATACCGGTCCGCGTTGAAATAGTAGCCGTCGGCGCTCCCCTTGGCCACCATGCACATCTCCAGCGACGCGCAGCCCATGGAGCGGGACCGGTTCGCCTTCTTCGTCACATTGTATCCGTCTATCTTGGAGTGTTTGCCCATGTAGACGAATACGGTCGATTGTTTCTGGACGAACTTTCTTACCCGGAGCCGGCAGCCGTCCTGGAATGCCCCCTTGCCAGTCTCGGCGTAGAACCGCTCCCCAGTGACCACGTTTTGGACGATGCCGGCCTCGACGTCGGCCATGCTCCTGGTCCCTATGGCCATGGAAACGCTGTAGAAAGGGATGCCCATGAGCGAGTTGTAAGTGCCGTCTATCGGATCGATCACCAAGGTCTTCTCGGCCTTGTTGTCGATGTATCCGGCCTCTTCGCTCAGTATGTTAAGCGGGACCTCGTTCTCGGTGATGTATTCCACTATGACGTCCTCGGCCACCTTGTCTATGCTCAGCGTTGGGGTCCCGTCCGCACCCATGCATAGTTCCTTTGACCGGTCGAAGTCCTTGGGCAGGGAGTTGACCTTCTCCCGGACCTCTTCTGCGATGTCCTCGAGCATTTCTCGCATACGTTCTGCTCAATGGACCTGGCGGGATATAACATTTCATGAACCACCATCACCAACCGTATCCACGACCAAGAACAAGGGATATCAACGACTTGTGTCATGGACCGTTCATGGCCGAGATGTCCGCCGGAGAGGAGTGGATCGCCCACATGGGAAAAGCATCGAAACTTGGGCTGCACATCCGTTCTGTCATCCTCAGCGTCATCCCCGGCACGGTAGAGGAAGTCGACGAAAGATCGTCATTGCTGGCTTATATGGTCGGTGAAGGCTACAAGGGAACGGTCGTCGTGCTCAGGCATTCCCGGACCGGCTGGTCAATCGGTTTCTATCGTGGCCGAGAGCTTCCCGACCCGGATGGGCTGCTTACTGGGAACGGACGGTCGCATGCCGTGGTCAACATCTCCGGAAGGGCGGATGCCGAATCGGAATCGCTGAAGACCCTGCTCCGGGAGGCGTATTCCGCGGCCATCAGGCGAAGGGATGAAGAAAGCAAGGAAGTAGACGCCTAAGGGCCGGAGGACCGACCACGGTCAGGTCCAGCATGTTGGCCTCGATCGGCACCCGTTGACCTGATCCAATAGAGGCGCCCCCCACGTCCTCGACCGATGGGACATGAAGGTGCGCCTGGGATGGCATACAGAGTGACGACCCAAGAATCCCCACCGATCGATGACCGAGACCGGAGAGGTTTTATCCCATGGGGGCGTGGTCTCCCGGGAATATTGCATCATCGGCGGTCGCCGCCGTCAAGGGCGGGACGAAAATATTCAAATCAGGGCAGAGAATAACCCTCACGGGAACGAAGGCCTAATATACATATCGGAAGGCTGATTTATTTGGACTCAGACGTCATACACGAATTCGGTGAGAACAAGGACTGGAACGAGAGCTTCTACTTCAATCTCTACGATAGAGGCAACGACATTCTCGGCTTCATGAGGATCGGATTGGTGCCCAACAAGAAGGAGAAGACCGCGTTCTGTTACTTCCTCATGCCGGATGGATCGACCATCGGGACCAGGGCGAAGTCCGAGATGGCCGACAACGATCTAGCGGCAGGCGGACTGAGGCTAGAGATGATCGAGTCGGAAAAGAAATGGGCGATCAGGTTCGAGGGAGAACTGCCCCGGCAGCTGAAGGACGAGGTGTCCAAGGTCAACGTCAAGTTCGACCTGGAGTACGAAGGTCTGAACGAGATGTTCGATTACCGCAACGCCGTCAGCGGCGACAAGGAGATCATCTCCCAGAATTTCGCCACCGAGCACTTTGAGCAGTTCGGCAAGGTCAAGGGGACCATCACGATCGGTGACCGCGAGTACGCCGTCGATGCGCTGGGCGAGAGGGACCATTCCTGGGGAGTACGCGACTGGTCCGCCGCCGGCCGATGGGTCTGGATCACCTGCCAGTTCAACGAGGGCTACGCATTCAACATCACCAAGCTCTACACGGACAAGGGCGAGATCGATGCCGGCTTCATCCATCAGGACGGAGTGACGCTGCCGATCGTCAAGGTGGACATGGCGCACGAGTTCGACGCCGAAGGCACACCGAGCGAACTGTACCTGGCGATGTACGACAAGGACGGAGATGTCTACGGCGTCAAGGCCGTCGTGAAGCGCAAGGTCATGCTCCCGATGAACGAGGACGAGAAGCGCACCCCGGTCATCTTCGAGACCCTGGCGAAGTTCAAGTTGGACGACGACGTGGGCTACGGAGTGCTGGAGTACCTGCTCCGGAAATAAACCCCAACCCAATCTCTTATTTTTCTTAAGATTCAGCGTGATTTGGCGGATAGCTCTCGGATGAGCGAGGTAAGGCTCATTCCGGCGCCATATTCGTCCCGCAGCGCTTTCGCTTCCCGCTTCGGGAGGCCACTGGCCAATAGTGAGCGGTAGAATACTTTCGAGGCCTTCTTGGCACTGACCTTGACACGCAGGTAGGAACGTAGAAGCCGGTAGGCCATCAAGGGCATGCTCGCAACGACAATGACTATGGCACCATTGTCGCTGCCGGTCATTTCTCGCACTCTTCCATCTCATGGCGGAACTTCTCTCCGATCGCGCCTTCCTTGCCGCCCTGGGAGCCGACGATCATCTTCAATAGCCCGCCGAGGCTCAACGTCGACATGTATTCCTTGGTCAGCTCGAAGGATTCCTGATTGGTCATGCCGGCGGCGCGCAGCGACTTGTAGAACGCCGCCACCGATTGACCGAACCTCTCACCCTCCTGGGCACCGTAGAGCACCTTGGTCATGCTCTCCATCAGCCTAGGCACCTGTTCCGTCAGTATCTCGAACAGTTTCCTCATGTCCTCGACGTTGCGTATCATATCATCGTTCGCCATGTCTTCTCACCCTTCTTTGCCTACCTCTTCCGCAGTGCCGGAACCGATGCCTGCGTGGACACCAATGACCGGCCACCCTACTTGGTCAATCCGAGCACTTCTGACCATTTCCTGACCACCACCTCGGATATCTCGAAGGTCTTCTCCTTCTTTCCCGACCGCTCGACCACCATTCCCCGTTCCAGCAGCTCCGCGAGACGGTCCCTGACGATCCTGCGGGACGCACTGCCCCTCCGTTGCCTCAGCTCCTCGGTGATCTCCGAGATATTGAGACCGGGCTTATCCAACAGGAGCCTCATGATGTCCTTGGCGATCGGGTCCTTGACACCTGGAAGGATGGTCTCGATGGATATCACCCCGTGCCGCTGGTACAGGTCCATGAGCTTGAAGTATTTCTGGACCGTATCCTGGAAACGGGAGAGCTGCTCGACCAGTTCGGAGTATGGCCTGGCGACCTCCCGGACCGCGCTCTCCAGCTCCGCTATGCGGGCGGTGAGCTCTTCGATCTTCTTGGACTGGTCCTCGGCCACGCTCCAGACATAGCATTGAAAAGGGTTAAAATGTTGGCGACCATCCATCATGACAATGAGCGAATCCGCGATGCCTATCATCGAGACCAGGTTCAGCGGGGTGTTCTCCGATGGGAATCTTCTCCTGACCAAGAATGCTGTTCCGGGCAACCGGGTGTATGGGGAGAGGCTTTTCAATCACCTGGGAACCGAATACCGGGAATGGGTCCCGAGCCGGAGCAAGCTAGCCGCCTACATCAAGTGCGGCGGTTCGTTCGACCCTTTCAAGGCTGATTCGAAGGTGCTCTACCTTGGGGCGGCTTCGGGCACGACATCGTCACACGTGGCGGACATCGTCTCCAAAGGAATGGTGTACTGCGTCGAGATATCACAGCGCTCCTTCCGTGACCTGGTCAAGGTTTGCGAGACCAGGAAGAACATGGTCCCCATCCTGGCCGATGCCACGAAACCGGACGAGTATGTCTTCGCCGTTGAATCGCCCACGGTCGTCTACCAAGACATCGCCCAGAAGAACCAGGTCGGCATATTCATCAAGAACATGAAGACGTTCAATGTCAAGCAGGGAATGCTGGTGATCAAGGCCAGGAGCGAGGATGTCACCAGGGAGCCCCATGACATCTTCCGCGAGGTGAAGTCGCATCTGGTCAAGGAAGGGTTCAAGGTTGTCGATATGGTCGACATCGACCGCTATGAGAAAGACCACGCGATGATCACGGTCGGATCAAAATGAGATGGGTCTACGCTATCGGTTTCACTGGCGACCGTTTTCTGATGGTCCATAATCCGAAGAGGGGCGGCTGGGAGATGCCGGGGGGCAAGGTCGAAGATGGGGAGAGCCCGCAGGACGCCTCGGTCCGGGAGTTCCGGGAGGAGGCAGGAGTCCTGTTCCTACCGTTGGGATGCATGGAATATGAGGGCGGGCTGGTCTTCGCCGGAGAGATCGTCAAAGAAGACAGCAAGGGCGAGATGAGTTGGGGCCTTTTCAAGGACCTACCAAAGGACCTGGCGTTCCCAGCGGTCGAATACGAGTCGCAGTTGCTGTGGGCCAGAGATGTCCTTTCCAAGCATCGCTCTGAAACCCAGGACAGGCTCGATGAGAAGAGCCACCCCGAAATCAAGGATTAAATAGTAGTGTGCGAATTGGCTAACCCGCTTCGCCGCCTCGAGAGCAATCTCGAAACTAACTCTTTAAAGAATTACATGTAACGAGGATGATGATTATGGCAAGAATGCATGCCAGAAGAAGAGGCAAAGCCGGATCGGCTAGACCAATGGTCACCGAGAACCCTGAGTGGGTACCGGTTCCGAAGGACGAGATCTACCAGATGGTCGTGAAATACGGCAAGGAAGGAATGCCTACCGCGAAGATCGGCATGGTCCTAAGAGACCAGTATGCCGTACCGGACGTCAAATTGGCGACCGGAAAGACGATACTGCAGATCCTGAAAGAGAATGACCTTGCGCCAAAGTTGCCGGAGGACATGGTGGCCCTTATGAAGAAGGCCATCAACCTGAACGAGCACATGATGAACAACAACAAGAAGGACCTCAGCAACGAGAGGGGCTTGCACCTCATAGAGGCGAAGATCAGGCGGCTTGTGAAGTACTACAAGCGCAACGACCTGCTGCCCCAGGACTGGCTGTACAGCCTGAAGAACGCTGAGCTCTTGATCGAGTGATTGCGTAATGGACGATGTCGTCCAAATTCCTTCAAACCTTTTATCCCGTTTTAAAGCCGCAGCCACGGAGGTTGATAAGGCCTCCGAGGTTCGGGTCATTTCCCACAACGATGCAGACGGCATCTCGTCCGCGGCCATAGTCTGCGCCACCCTTCTTCGCAAGAATAAGCGGTTCCAGTGCACCATGCTGAAGGGGTTCGAGGAATCGGTCGTCCGCAACACCGCGCAAGGTTGTGACCTGCTCATCATATCGGACATGGGCAGCTCCTCACTGGACGTGCTCGATTCGCTACCGATGAAGGTCATCGTTCTGGACCACCATAAGCCGGAGCGGGATTCCACCAAGGTGATCCATGTCAACCCCCATCTGTTCGGCATAGATGGTGCTACCAGCGCCTGCGCGGCCTCGGTGGCGATGATGCTTTCGATCACCGTCTCGGAGAAGAACTGGGACCTGCTCCCGATCGCTTTTGGGGGGATCATCGGGGACAGACAAACGATCCGGGGCCTTCTGGGCCTGAACAAATATCTCGGACAGCTAGGCCAGGAAAAGCGCATAGTCGAGGTTAGGAAGGGCTCCCTGATCCCCAGCGGACAGCTCAAGGAATCCCTGTTCAACAGCACCGACCCGTTCATAACCGGGGTCAGCGGGGATGCGGACGGCGTCAGCCGCCTGCTCACCGAGGCCGGCATACTCGACAGCATGAAACTGGAATCCCTGGACGAGGCCCAGGAAATGAAACTATCTTCACTGGTCACTCTCAGGTTATTGGCCCAGGGGGCGACCCTGGACAATCTGGAGGAGGCATCCTCGGAGAAGTACTACTTTTCCGAGCGCAAACTCTACGGGCATGAGCTGTCCGGCCTCATGAACGCCTGCGGACGTTCCGACCTGACCGGGATGGGCGCCGCTCTGGTGCTCGGGGACAGCAAGTCATGGGAGAAGGCGGAGATGCTCAGACAGGACTATCGGAAGACAGTCCTCGAAGCGGTCCTGTCGGTCCAATTCAAAGGCCTCAAGCAGATGGACAACCTGCAATACTTCTTCTCACCAGTAGCGGACGTTTCCAGCGACCTGTGCGGGATCATCATGCAATGGATCGGCGACCGAGACAAGCCGACCATTGCTTTGTCGCAGAAGAACAGCGATGTGAAGGTCTCCTCTCGGGCGAACAAGAAGATGATCGAGAACGGGGTCGACCTTTCCTACGCGCTCCGGACGGCGGCAGGCGCCGTCGGCGGGGTGGGCGGAGGGCACAACGTAGCCAGCGGAGGCAAGATCCCGGCCGGGAAAGAAGATGAGTTCATCGCGGCGGTGGACAAGATCATCGGCGAACAGCGGGCAAAGAGCAGGAAGGCGTCCTAAGGGCCTAGTCTCTCCAGGAGACCTCGACCTCATCGGTCCGGAAGCGCTGGTTTATCATTGTATCGTTGACGCCCATCCGGACCCCGCCCTTGTGCATTATCAGGCCTGTCCAGGCGATCATGGCACCATTGTCCATGCAGAGGAATCGGTCGGGCACGAACATCTTTGCCCCCCGCTCACTGGTCATGATGCCCACCATCTCTTGGAGCCTCTTGTTCTGGACCACTCCCCCTCCAAGCAACACCTCGGTCTTCTCGACGTGCGCCATGGCCCTTTCGGTGACCTCTGTCAGCATGGCGAAGGTGGTCTCCTGGACCGAGAAGCATATGTCCTCGAGGGACTCCCCCTTGGCCTTGAGGCAGAGCGCTGAGGTAAGTATGCCGGAGAAGGCCATGTCCATTCCCTTGACCGAATAGGGCAGGTCTAGGAGCTTGTGCCCCTCCTTCGCCGTCTTCTCGATCTTCGGTCCAGCGTAATAGCCCAGACCTATCTCCCGGCCCATCTTGTCGAGCATGTTGCCGATCCCGATGTCCAAAGTCTCACCGAAAATGCGATAGCGACCGTTGGAGAAGGCGATGACCTGGGTGTTACCGCCTGAGGCATAGAGCAGCACGGGATCCTTGGCCGGGGTCTTGATGCGCCCGATCTCCAGGTGTGCGATGCAATGATTCACACCCACGATGGGAACGTCCAGAGTCAATGCAAGCGCCCTGGCGCCCGTGGCGACGGTCCTTAGGCAGGGGCCAAGTCCTGGACCCTGGGAGAAGGTGACCAGGTCGATGTCCTTGAAGGCAATGCCGGCCTTTTCGACCGCCGCCTTGACCATGGGCACGAGCTTTTCGGCATGGTGGTTGGCGGCCTCGCGGGGATGGATCCCACCGGTGGCCGGCCTGTACATATCGATCTCGTTGGCCAGAATATTGCCCGAATCGTCGACGATGCCGACGCCGCACGTATGGGCGGTGCCCTCTATCCCTAGAGCGATCATCTAGGCACGAAAGAAACGGATTGGGATATCTACTTTTAGCTGGCGTCGGACAGGGCCTTCAGCTTGTTCATTATGTTTATGGAACCTTCGACGACCTCATCATCGACCACCAGGACCGGCGTTGGCTTGTTCAGAAGCTCATAGTATGCAGCCTCTGCCAGGCCTTCTGCCTGCGACGTGTCGACCACCTCGACCGCCAATCCGTCCGGTATCCTAGCCTTGACGTAATCGCACTTCTGACAGCCGGGTTTGGTGAAGAGAAGTATCTCAGTCATCGCTATCTCAATCCGCATGAACCTTCCCCTAATAAAAGCATCTGAGCCTACCCGACGGTATGAACGAAACACGGTTTCTACACCCCTTCTGATCGGCCATTCAATGACCTGATAGGAGGGACGTCGGGCTCGTTCATATCCCCCCTGAAATGTTGGGGCATCAAGGTCATCACCGGAATGCATTCAAACGATCCTGAAGCCAATACATATTCCACGAGGCAAGACGGCCGACCTCAATATCCGCAAAATGGTAGTCGCAAAAGGTTAGTACTGATGGCTTCCATGATACATCGTTGTCGATCGCCACCACTGATCTATTGAACTACCTTGGGACCGTCGCTGAGTTGGCGGTCCTGGCTCTGCTCGTGGCAGCGGTATATGAATCAAAGGTCAAACGGAGACAGAAGATCCATTGGCAACTGATGGGCGCGGCCACGCTCCTCAATCTGGCCTCAGTGATCGTCCTTATGGTCCCAGTGTTCATCGCGCTTGCACCCGGGATAGGCGGAGGATTGGGGACACGAGGATGGGTGGACCTGCTCCACCACTCGCTCGGCCTGATCGGGCTGGCCCTGTCATTGTATATGATAGGCAGTTTCATCGCCGCCGGGAAAGATATGAAGAGGTGCCCGACGACCAGGCGCCCGACCCACCGTCTGATGCAGCTGACGTTCGTGTTCATGGTCTTGCCCCTTTCAATAGGCCTTTTCCTGAGATTGGTTGCCTTCTGAAGCGAAAGGCATATAGTATCGAAGGTGTTACGGAGAAATCCAGCCGGGCTCTTGGTCTAGCGGTTATGACGTCTCCCTGACAGTCCCCCAAAAGGGATCTGAACGGAGGAGATCCCCAGTTCGAATCTGGGAGAGCCCACCATCCTTTTTTCTCGATTTCCTGTTCAGTCAAGGCTCAACGGTTCCAGAGATAGAATAAATAAACACTACCGATATCGTGACTAGCATCGGAGAACATCAATGAAGCAAACCGTCACGCTAGGCCTGGTCCAGATGGAGATGCGTCCTGAACCATCGAAGAACCTGGATCGTGCCGTGGAGATGATCGGTGAGGCCAAACGTCAAGGTGCCGAGGTAGTATGCCTGCCAGAGCTTTTCACATCAACATATTTTGCCCAATACTCTAACCCCAACAAGGAAGAGATCGAGGGGGTCCCATTGGAAATGATCCCAGGGGACACGGCGGAACGCCTCTCGGAGTGTGCAAGAAAGAACCAGGTCATTGTCATAGGGGGTTCGATCTATGAGCGTGCGCCGACGGGACTGTTCAATACTTGCCTGACCTTCGATCAAGACGGCGTTCTGCTGGGCAAATATCGAAAGGTGCACATACCGCATGATGAGAACTTCTATGAACAGCATTACTTCACCCCCGGCGATCTCGGGTTCAAGGTCTATGGCACAGAGAAGGGCAGGATAGGCACGTTGATCTGCTATGACCAGTGGTTCCCGGAAGCGGCACGGATCAACGCGCTCATGGGGGCGGATATGGTCTTCTATCCGACCGCGATCGGGACGGTCCGAGGCGTAGAGCAGGCCGAGGGAGACTGGCAGCAGGCCTGGGAAAATGTGATGCGAGGTCATGCCATATCCAACGGGATGGTGGTGGTGGCAGTCAACCGGGCAGGGAACGAGGATCATATGGACTTCTGGGGCGGTTCCTTCGTGTGCGACGCCTTCGGAAGGACGTTGGTGCGCGCAGATGCCGAGGAGCAGGTGCTTACGGCCACCATAGACCTGGAGCACGGCCGGAACGTAAGGGAGGGTTGGCGGTTCTTCCATAACCGCCGGCCGGACCAATATGGAAAGATAATGGAGCTGCCGGGGACCCGGCCAGGGAGCGGTTCAGTATGATGGAGCAGACGCCAAAATCACTCGGATATGCCATGCCGGCGGAATGGGCCAAGCACGAGGCCACCTGGATATCGTGGCCGAAGAACCCGCTCACCTTCCCCAAGGAGATCATCGCGTCTGTCGAGGACACCTACTCCCTAATGGTCAAGGCCCTGAGCGATGGAGAGATCGTCAAGATACTGGTCAATGACGAGGCGACGGAGAAAAGAGTGGCCGAGAAGGTCGAGAAGGCGGGGGCGGTCATGCGTCGGGTGAAGATCATGCGCATCGTAAGCGCCGATGTCTGGATCCGGGACTATGGGCCGAGCTTCCTGCTTCACAAGACCAGCGGCCAGCGCGCCGCCGTCAAATGGCATTTCAATGCCTGGGGGGGCAAGTACGACGACCTTATGTACGATGAGAAGACCGGCGACGAAGTGGTAAAAGCGGCCGGGGGAACGGTATTCCGGCCGAACATCATCCTGGAAGGCGGTTCGATCGAGGTGAACGGCATGGGTACGGTGCTGACCACCGAGCAGTGCCTGCTCAACAAGAACCGCAACCCGAAGATGACCAAGCTCCAGATCGAGGACATGGTGAACCAGTACCTGGGCACCAACAACATGATCTGGCTGAAATCGGGCATCGACGGAGACGACACCGATGGGCACGTCGACGACTTCGCTCGCTTCGTCTCGCCGAACCACGTCCTTTGCGCCTTCACCACGTATAAGAAGGGGACGAACGAGGACATCCTGCGTAAGAACCTGGACATCCTGAAATCTGCCAGGGACCAGGCGGGCCGCAAACTTGAGGTGGAGAAGCTACCGCTGCCGAAGCCGCTGTGGCTTGAAGAGGAGAAGAGATGGCTTCCGGCCAGCTATGCCAACTTCTACATCGGCAACAGCGCCATTTTGCTGCCCGTGTTCAACGACAGCCATGACAAGGAAGCCATCGCCATCCTAAGGTCGTGTTTCCCCAAACGCAATGTCATTCCGATCAATGCGGTCAACCTGGTGTACGGCTATGGTGGCATTCATTGCATAACCCAGCAGGAACCGGCGCCGGCGCCTCCGGTGGTTCCAGCGGTCACAGCGATGGCTCGATGACGTACTTGCACATGTTGAAACCGCTGCCGAAGGTATCCTTCTCGACCACGCGCAGGGGCATTCCCAGCTTCGCCTCGAATATCGCCTCCAGGATGCCCTCGTTGAGCAGGCACAGCGTCTTGCCCACATCGGGGTTCTTGGAGCAGTCGTATTCGTCCCTGATGATCAGCGTGACCGGATGCAAGGAATACACCACCAGCTCTCCCAGCTCGTGGGTGCCGTAGAACTGTTTCACCTCGGTGATCAGGTCCTCCACCTTGGCCGCCTTGAACTGCTTGGCCAGCTCCGTACCGATCTGTTTGCCGATGTCCTTCAGGACCGGGTCCATGTTGAAACCGATGGCCTCCATCCCGATCACGATGGAACGTATGGTGCCTTTCAAAAACGCACTTGGAGTGCCGACCGAACGGGAGATCGTGCTTCCAATGGCCTTCTTCAGCTCTTCCCGGGGAACCACCGACGAACCGATCGGTTTGGATATGATGTAGAAGATCTTCCTACGGTTGTCCAGCGGGTCATCGCGGAATCCGATGAGACCTTCCTGGACCATCTTCTCCAGATGCACCGACAGTGTGGACTGGGCCTTCCCGGTCAGCACCGCGATCTCGCTCAGGCTGAGGTCCCTCCGTTGCAGTTCGCTCAGGATCTTTTGCCTGACGGGGTTCGATATCTGCCTCAACCCACTGCTGGTAGAATAAACATCGAAGTCCGTACCCTTCTTTGGCATCAGTTCAACCCGAGCTATCAAATTGGTATAGAGCAGTATTAAATGTTATTGAGATTGACGAAGAATCGTTAGCTCTGAATTCGATATATCCCATGATGCCCGCTCAGATGCCGAACCTTACCTTTTTTAAGCTCCTATCCTCTGACTGGAACGGAACACCATGAAAATAACGATCGATGGCGAACCGAGAGATATGAGAGCGCTCTGGTATGACTCGGGAAAGGTCACCATGATCGACCAGCGCCTCTTGCCCAACACGTTCAAGCTGGTCGATTTCACCAAATGCAGCGAGGTGGCGGCCAGCATCAAGGATATGACGGTGAGGGGGGCACCGGCCATCGGAGTCGCGGCGGCCTACGGGATGCTGCTGGCCACCAAGGATGGGACGAAATTGGAGGACGCGGCGAAGATGCTGAAGGTCACCAGACCGACGGCTCACGACCTGTTCTTTGCCGTCGACTCGATGCTGAAGGCTATCCGCTCCGGAAAGGACCCGGAACTGGCAGCCCGGTCCTATGCTGACGATATCGTTGACAAATGCAGGATGATAGGCGAGTTCGGAGAACCGCTCATCGAGGACGGCGCAAGGATCATGACCCACTGCAACGCCGGCGCGCTGGCCACCGTCGATTACGGGACGGCACTGGCGCCCATGCGGGTGGCATGGAACAAAGGCAAGAAGATGTTCGTTTACGTTTCCGAGACCCGGCCCAGGCTGCAGGGCATGAAGCTCACCGCCTATGAGCTGTTGAACGAAGGCATTCCGCACGCCATCATACCGGATGGGGCGTCCGGACACTTCATGCGAAAAGGCGTTGATCTCATTATCGTAGGGGCAGACCGCATCGCCGCCAACGGGGACTTTGCCAACAAGATCGGCACCTACGAAAAGGCAGTTCTGGCCAAAGAGCTCGGGATCCCATTCTACACCGCCGCGCCGATCTCCACCTTCGATTTCACGATCGAGAACGGCGAACAGATCCCGATCGAGGACCGTTCCGAGGACGAGGTAACGATGATCGACGGCCATCTCATCGCCCCGAAGGGATGCAAGGCGTTGAACCCCTCATTCGATATGACCCCGAGCAGATATGTGACCGGGATCATCACCGAGATCGGGATCATCAAGCCCAACGAAGTCAGCAAGGTCAGGAGGATGCTCCAATGATCGAAGAGGCAAGGCGAGAGATCGTCGAGTATGGCAAGCTACTCTACCAGAAGGGATTGACGGTCGGCACGGCCGGTAACATCAGCCTCCGGGGCGAGGGGAGAACGATGCTCATCACCCCGACAAGCACATGCAAAGGCATGCTGGACCCAGACCGGCTGGTGCTCATCGACCTTGACGAAGGCAAGGTCCTGAGCGGAGGCAGACCCTCCATCGAGACCCCTTTCCACCTAGCGCTCTACAGGACCAGGCCGGAGGTCAACGCGGTCATCCACACTCACCCGGCATACTGTACGGCATTGGCGGTCAAGGGCATCAAGGTCCAACCGGGCCTGACACCTGAAGGCCTACTGGTGTTGGGACGCGATGTGCCGATGGTTCCGTACGCCACACCAGGGACCGCCGACCTGGCCAAGGCCCTCTCCGAGGCACCAAGCGCTGCCATGGCCTTCCTGCTGGAGAAGCACGGCGCGATAGCCGTGGGTAAGGACATGTCCGAGGCGTTCCACCGCATGGAGACCCTGGAGTTCATGGCCCATCTGCAATGCAACGTCCGTTCACTGGGAGGGGCGGAACAGCTTTCGCCGGCCGAGGTCGACCGGATCCTGAAGAGATGAATCGGGGGCTCAATGCCCATCGCCGGATGGACATCCGACCGCGGAAGAAATGGATGATGCTCACGAATTCCATCCAACCTGGCCATCATCGGAACCGCCTTTTCCTTGCCAAAGGAACAAATTCATGATTTAAACGACGTGCAACCTAATAATAGAAGGCCCCCGCAGGTGTCTTTTGGTGATCTTACGAAGTTCCATGTGGAGATGACGGTCAGGGACAATTTTGAGCCGATGAACGCGATCCCGGTGCAGAAGATGATCTTCGCCCATTTGACGAAAATGGTGCAATCCGGGAAAGTGTCCGAATACGGGATTTACTCCGATGAACGCGGAGGTTTCTTCCTGATGGAGGCGGAAACGCCGGAGGAGCTGTTCGAAATGGTGGCGCCGATCGTCGATGCCATCAAGGTAAGAGCGCAGCCATACGTATCGCTGAACACCCTGAAATCATTCTTCGAAGCCTATGAGAAGTCGATTAAGGAATGAAACGCATCATCCAAGGGCGGGCCAGATGGCCATGCAATTCCATGCCCGGTTGCGATGGGGGACGCGAAAGGGAATGCCCGACCAATAGTCAGCCGCCGGGAAGGGCGGAATGTTGCCTAGAGGACGATCCCCTCTAATTCCCTATCTCCCGAACAACCCTCGCGGCAAAGTGATTAATAGCGTATTCCATTCACAACACGATGATACTCGTCACCAAATGGTTCGGCGTCTTTCTCTGCGAAGATGAAACAGTTAGGAAGTTCCAGCTGTTCGACAAAGACCCAAAATCGGTGGCGAAAAAGCTCGCCGCGATCCAAAAGGGCGAGATACTCCCGGAGGAGCGCAGCCTGGCCGTCAGAAGGATGAAGGTCGCCGACGTCAGGCTGAAGAAGCTGGGCAAGCCGACAGTGTTCGATTCCTCCTTCATCCGTCCAGATGCCTACGGCATCGAGCCTGGCTTCATGCAGAAGGTCATGGTTGAGCTGGGCAAGGTGCGTACCCGCGAACCGCTCAGCGAGGACAAGTGCATCGCCCAAGCCATACGGGCACAGGACGACATCATCGTGACCATCAACCTGATGAACGAACGCATGCATGAATGGTACGGCCTTCACTTCCCGGAGCTCTCCGACTACGCTTTGGACGAGCGGTATGTTGAGCTGATATCCAAGTATGGGGACCGGGACAAGGTGCTGGAGGTCCTCCAGGTGGAACTGGAATCGGTCGGTTCCGAGATGGCCGAGGAGGACATCAACATCATCCGTTCGGTGGCCGGGACGCTGTTCGACCTGTATCAGCGCAAGGCGGACCTGGACCATTATATCTCGGAGGGGATGCAGAAGGTCGCCCCGAACATGACCGCCCTATTGTCCGCAAACCTAGCCGCCCGACTGATCTCGCTCTCCGGAGGTCTGGCCCGCCTTACGAAATTACCATCCAGCACGGTGCAGCTGCTAGGGGCGGAGAAGGCCATGTTCATGCACCTCAGGTCGGGCAAGAGGCCCCCCAAGCATGGCATCATCTTCCAGCACCCATGGGTCAACCGGGCGCCCTATTGGCAGAGAGGCAAGATCTCCCGTTCCCTGGGCGGGAAGATCTCCATCGCCTGCAAGGTCGACTTCTACAAGGGCGACTTCATCGGCGACCAGCTGAAGAAGCAGATGGATCTGCGCGTCGAAGAGGTGCAGAAGAAGTACCCCAACCCGCCCAAGCGCGCACCGGCCCCGAGACCCAGATGGAATAACGACCGAAAGGGCAGAAGGTAAGTTATATAAGCACTCGCTCAATTCCCTTGCCTGATTGATATGTCGTGGACGCAACAGGAAGTCCGTGAACTTAAGGAAGGACGTTACATGCTCATCGACAATGAGCCTTGCAAGATCGTCAATATTTCCACATCCAAGCCAGGGAAGCATGGAGAAGCGAAAGCGAACATCGACGCCATTGGAGTTTTCGACAACAAGAAGCGCCAGATCGTTCACCCGGTTAAGCATAAAGTGCAGGTACCCCTCATCGACAAGCGGAAGGCCCAGGTCCTGGCCGTAATGGGCGATGAGGTCCAGCTGATGGATCTGGAGACCTATGAGACCTTCCAGCTCCCAGTGCCCGAGGAGTTCGCTGGCCAGTTCCACAACGGCGAGGAGATCATGTACCTCGTCGCCATGGACCGCCGGAAGATCACCAAGGTCTGAACGGACCCAGAAGGTATCCAAAGATGGTCCTCCCCGGCGTCTCGTTCAACGAGGCAAGGTCCTCATTCGAGAAGGCGCATTTCGTCATCGTCGGGGTACCCTTCGACCGGACCACCTCGTTCCGCTCCGGGACACGGGCCGGACCGAACGCGGTCAGGGAAGCGTCCTACAACTTCGAAAGCTACCTTTTTGAACACGACACCAACCTGGTGGACATTCCGATACACGACGCTGGCAATATAGAACAGTGCGGCACTCCGGAGGAGATGTTCAAGGCCACCAAGGCGGAGGCGAAAAGCATCGTCTCGGCGGGCAAGTTCCCCATATTCATCGGCGGGGAGCATTCGATCTCAATACCAGTCATCGAGGCCTTCGACGACATAGGCGTCATCTCCATTGACGCCCATCTCGATTTCCGGGAGGAGTACATGGGCAGCCGGATGTCCCACGCCTGTGTCATGAGGAGGGCGGCCGATCACGTCGGGATCGAGAACGTGCTGCCGTTCGGCGTGAGGTCGATCTCGGCCGAAGAGAAGAAGCACAAGATGCCCAACTACATCGACGCCTACCAGATCCACGACCAGGGCCTCGAGACCTCGTGGAAGAGGGCGATGAACATGATGCGCAAGGAGAAGGTCTACTTCTCACTGGACATCGACGGCATCGACCCCGCCTACGCACCCGGCACCGGGACTCCGGAGCCTTTCGGCCTGAGCACCTATGACGTGAAGAAGTGCATCAACATGCTCGGGGAGAGAATGGTCGGTTTCGACGTTAACGAGATCTCACCCCCATATGATCACGGGAACACCGCAGCGCTCGGTGCCAGGATGATCCAAGAGGTCATCTGCGTGGTCTGGAAGCATAACGGTAAAAAGTAAGGTTTTTGGTCCTCCGGTTCTCGGAGAACGGGATAAAAGGTTTACTCCAGTATCTCTTTCAGCGCCTTCTCGCACCGGTCGCCGCACTTCTTTGCGGCCTCGGGACTCCTGCCCTCGGAGAATATCCGGAAGATCGGCTCGGTTCCCGATGGCCGGATCAGGGTCCATCCCTCCCCGAAGTAGACCTTGACCCCGTCCGTGGTGTCGACCTTTTCCTTGGAGAAGGCCTCCACGACGAGCTTCAGAACCTCTGACTTTCTGACCTCGGGGCATTCCATCTTGCGCTTGTCCAGGTAGTATTCGGGGATGGTGGACAGAAGCTTGGACAGCGGTCCTTCCATGGCGACGATCTCCAGCATCTTGGCAGCCGTCATCCCTCCGTCCCGGCAATACTGGTGCTCAGGGAAGATCAGGCCTCCGTTCTCCTCGCCGCCGAAGATGGCTCCGACCTCGATCATCTTCCTGGCCACGACCGGGGAACCGACGCGTGTGTACACGACCTCTCCCCCTTCCGCCTTGACCACGTCCTCGACGCAGGAGGAAGAGCTTACCGGGGTGACAACTGTCCCGCCGCCGTTCTGCCTGACGATGTGGCGGGCGACGATGGCGAGGGACCGGTCCCCGAAGACGAAATTGCCCTTGTCATCGACGAATATGGTACGATCGGCATCACCGTCGTGAGCCAGGCCGAGATCGGCACCGGTCGCCTTGACCGTGGCCATCAGGTCCTTCAGGTTATCTGCGGTTGGTTCGGAAGGATGCCCGGGGAACGTTCCCTGCGGGTTCGAGTTGAGCGAGATCACTCGCACTCCGAGGTCAGCCAACAGGTCCGGCGAGGTCGCGGTGGCGGCGCCGTTGGCGCAATCGAGGACCACGTTCATCTTGGCGGAGGCGATTGTGTTCACGTCCACATGCTGTTTGATGGCTGCGGAATATGTTCTGGCCGCCCCCTCGACCAGACCGATCGTCCCGACCGACTTCCAGTTCTTGTGAACGGAGGACTTGTTGAAGTAGATCGCCTCGATCTTCTCCTCCTTCTCCCGGGGCATCTCGGTCCCGTCATAATCGATGCACTTGATCCCATTGAACTCCGGCGGGTTGTGCGAGGCTGTGATCATCACACCACCCTTGACGCCGGAATTCTTGACATAATACTGCAGCGCGGGAGTCGGAACCATTCCTATGTCGAGGACATTGGCCCCACTGGCCATGAGACCGGCGGCCACCGCGCTCTTGATCATGTCTGCGGAGGTGCGGCAGTCGGTGGCGATGGCCACTTTACCTCCCATGTGCGTGCCTATCGCGGCGCCCACTTCCAACGCGAACGATGCGTTCATTTCCTGATTGACCACGCCCCTGATACCGTTGGTCCCGAAGAGTCTAGCCGTCATAGTTCACCTTGCCTTGTGGATTTGGGATATGACCAGGATATGGATAATGTCTGCGGAGTCCTTGCATGAATCAGAGGAGTTCTCGATCCCGTGCAGAAGATCCCTCATGAGGTAAATGGCGCGGGGGTCCAGCGCGGCGAAGAAGATCTCCTTCTTGGTGGAGAAGTACATCTCATCCAATTTGTGCTCCGAGATGCTGACGCTCCGGCCATAGTTTATCACCGCATCGTTGTTGACGCCGAGGGAATCGACACAGTTGCGCAGCTGTTTGGTGGCGAAATCCAGCTCCTTGGTCATCTCGGCATACTTCCTCCACATCGAAAGCGGCACGCTGACATTTGCCTCGATCACCAGCTGCAGGTTCATGCCCGCCTCTTTGGCCCAATCTGCCACGTTGTCCATGTTCTGGGTCAGGTGCAGCAGGTCCTCGCGTTCCTTGGGCTCCATGTCCCCCTTGGAGAGCTCCTCGGATATCATCTCCTCCAACATATCCGCCTCCTTCTCCGAATATATCAATCGCTTTATGGCGTCCAGCGCCCTTTCCTTGTCGCTGTCGCATAGGGCAGCCAGCGCCCGATTGAGCTCGGACACCGTATCCCCGATCTTCTGCGCATGATCCCGGACACCTTTCATGATGACCGACTCACGGCGTACCTTGAACCAGTCCAGTATTGTCCCTTTGTTGTCACTCAAGTTTCACAGCCTCCGCAATTCCCTCGATCGGCCTGGGATAGACCACTGCCGCCTTCTTGTTGATCATAAGGTAAATCTCCTGACCTAAGTGATACAGGTTTCCATCCGATGTCGGAACATCGAAATCCATCCTGTCTTGACTGTCTGCCATGGATTGAATGTGCCAGTAAGTTCCCATGTAGGTAATGGTGTTTATGGTCGCGTGCAATCCGCTGGTAAAGGGGAAAACGAACTCCGGACGCACCGAGACGACCACCGGATCGCCTGGCCTCATGGTGGAGTTCAATACCTCCACCAGGGAATCGTCCCTGAGAGCTACCTTGGTAATGCCATCGTTCACGGATATTATCCAACCCTCCAGCAGGTTGGTCTCGCCGATGAAGTTGGCGGTGAATATCTTGTGCGGCTTGGAGTATAGCTGCTCCGGTGTGCCTATCTCCACCACCGATCCAGTTTTCATCAGGACGATCCGGTCGGAGACCGACATCGCCTCGTCCTGATCATGGGTGACGTGCACGGTGGTTATTCCCAGTGATTTCACTAGGCGCCTCAATTCGTATCTGAGGTCAACGCGGACACGGGCATCCAGCGCTGAGAGGGGCTCATCCAGCAGGATCACCTTCGAACCGGTGGCCAGTGCCCGGGCCAGCGACGCCTTTTGCTGCTCTCCGCCGCACAGCTCGTTGGGGAACATGTCCATCTTTTCCAGCAGCTTGACCAGCTCCAGATACTTATGAGCGATGCCGTCCTGCTCTTCCACCTCCTTGCCCATCACCCGGGGGGAATATGACACATTGTCCTTGACGGTGAGATTGGGGAAGAGGGCGATGTTCTGGAACACATACCCGATGTCCCGGTCCTCGATGGGCACACCGTTCATGTCCTTGCCGCCGATTGTGACCGTCCCTTCGGTCGGGGTGATGATCCCAGCTATCATGCGAATGAGCGTGGTCTTACCGCATCCCGACGGACCGAGTATGGTGATGTATTCTCCCTCCTCGATCCGGAGGTCCACACGGTCCACCGCCGCCAGCTTTCCGTAGTATTTGGAAACGCCCTTCAATTCGATGGCCGGCATTATTCCACCTTCAGCTCCTCTTCGAGTCCCTTTTCCGGCATCTTGAAGACCGTCGCCTTGTCCCAGTTCCATCTGATGTTGACCTTGTCCCCCTTCGATATCTTGCCCATGCGCCATGAAGGGACCTTGGCTGAGAAACGACCGATACCTTCCACGGCTACGTCGACGTGCAGGTTGCGGCCTTCGAACAGGATGCGCTCTATGGTGCCGGAGAAGAACCCTGGCTGATCCCGGTACACCTCGGTATTGCCCACCTTGATACCGACCACCGCCTCCTCATCGATATCGATGTTGGAAGGTCTTGCCTCAACCTCAAAACGACCGTTCGTCACCCTTGTCGATTCCCTTTTCTGTACCACTCTTCCAACGAAGAAATTGGATTGACCTACGAAGTTGGCGATGAACGGGGAGTTCGGGTGATCGAACACTTCTGCCGGTGTTCCGATCTGTAGTATCCTCCCGTCCCTAATCACCGCTATGCGGTCCGCCATCACCATTGCCTCGTCCTGATCGTGCGTGACGTGCACGGTGGTGATCCCTAGGGCCTTGGCCAGGGAACGGAGCTCGTATCTCAGGCTTATCCTCAACCTGGCATCGAGCGCCCTTAGTGGCTCATCCAGCAACAGGATGTCCGCGCCAGATGCCATCGCCCTTGCCAAAGCGGTACGCTGCTGCATGCCCCCGCTGAGCTCCCTCGGATAGGCGTCCGCCCGGGTGGTGAGCCGGACCATGTCCAGCATGTCGGATAGGGTCCTGACCTTCTCCTCCTCCGTTTCCCTATTTATCTCCGGGCCGAACAGTATGTTCTCCGCCACCGTGAGCTGCGGGAACAATGAATAGGTCTGTGACAGCAGAACGGCCTTCCTGTCCTCTGGTTCCACCTTGCCCATGTCCTTCCCGTCGAACTTGACGCTCCCGGAATCTGGTTTGATGAGCCCGGCAAGCACCCGCAACGTGGTGGTCTTTCCCGCCCCGGTCGGCCCCAGGAGACACAGGTACTCGCCGTTCTTCACCTCCAGGTCCAGGCCATCGGCCGCCTTGATCGAGCCGTACGATTTCTTGATGGCTTTCAGTTCGATGGACGGCATCAGCTCGCCTCCGTCTTCCTGCGGGTGATGTAGCGCAGGCCGAGCATGAATACGAAAGAGACCACTATGAGCACTATGCAGGCCAGACCAGCTGTGTAATAGGCATGTTGCTTACTGATAAGGGCGACGATATAGACCGGAGCCGTGTTCGCCGAAGCCACAACCGCCTGGGTCGCCCCGGTCTCGCCCAGGCTCCGGGTGAAGGCCATGATCGATCCGGCAAGTATGGATGCCTTGATCATCGGATACAGCACCCGGCGGAACGCCTGCACAGGCCTGGCGCCCAGGGTCCTGGCCGTCTCCTCGTAGGAAGGATCGACCTCCTCCACGGCACCGGCCACGTTCCGGACCACCAGCGGATAGGTGAAAGCCACATGGGCCAGGATGATCAACAGCACATCCACGGTGGGTATCAGGTTCTGGCCGGTCCAGAAGACGCCGAGAGAGTAACCAAGAGCGGCGGTGGGAACGATCAGCGGCACATTGACCAGCACGTCGAGGACCCCAGAGAACTTGGTGGTACGGTGTCTGGCGATGTACAGGGCAAGCGGCACTCCCAGGACGATGTCGATCAGAGTGACCACGCCGGCGATCACGAATGAATAGGCAAGACTGTCCCAGAACCGGGACCAGTCGGATGACGTGGGACTGGCCGTCGCAACATAGGAGAAGATGAAGAACGAAGGGATGAGAACGAGGATTATCAAGAATATCGTGGCCGAGCCGTCCTTGAGCTTCGGCACGAAGCCTCGGGAGAGGATCCGTTCCCACTTTGGCCAGACCTTTCCCTTGGGAAGCTTGACCTTCATGACCGCCAGCTTCAAGATCACCAAGAGCGCCAAGGCGAAGATGATGAGCAGGATGCTGACGAACGCCAGCGGGGCGGTGAGGTCCGGGTGGGTAACCAGGAGAGGCTTCCAGGTCCCGATGATGGTAGGTCCGGTCTGGAACCCTTGGGAACTGGCCATGGTGGACAGCGCGATCATCGTTCCTCCGGTCTCGGAAAGGGAACGAGCGAAGCAGAGGATGATGCCGGTGACCAGGCCGGCGCGGAACAGGGGCAGGGTGATGGTGCGGGCGGCGGTGAGCTTGCTCGCACCCAAGGTCTGTCCAGCGGTCTCGTAGGTGGTATCGATCTGCTCCAGAATCGCTGCCAGCGAGCGGACCATGTACGGATACGAGAAGACGATGTGGAGAAGGATGATGAGCAACATGGGACTGGTGACCAGGCCCAGACCGGGCGAGCTCAGGCTTGCCGGAGTGACCGCCCAAAAGATCGCGGCCGAAAAACCCAACGCTGCCGTCGGCACCGCCAAAGGCATATCGATCAGGGTGTCCAGCAATTGTTTCCCGCGGAACTTCTTCCTCACCAGTATCCAGGCCATCGGCAGCCCCACGAGGAAATCGATAAGCGTGACGATGGCGGCGATCTCGAAGGAGGCCAGGATGGCGTTGATGATGAGGGTCATCATCGCCGGATCGTTCAATACGTGCGTCTGGATATCTCCCCAGTTGGTGAAGGCATAGGATAGGATCCAGACCGTAGGGAGTATCACGAAGACGAGGAAAAAGACGATAATGAAACCGGTCCAGCCCTTGCGGAAGCGCCTGCCACTTACTAGATCGACCAATTTGTCGAGTGGTTTGCGTTCCAGCCTGATCCCGCCTCGGACCGGGGAATTGTATCAGCGGATATATACCTGCCGTGAGGCCCCTTATCCTTATCGTTAGAATATACTTCAGGCGGAGAGACCTTACTCACTTGTTGCCCAGTATGACGTCGATGGCGCCTGGGTCCTTTTCAACCACAAACCCTGGCCCAATGAGCGAGTTGGTCACAACGGCTCCGGGGCGCACGGTCGCTCCCCGCATGAGCACGCTATTGGATACCACGGCGCCAGCCCCGATGGTCACGTCCTTCTCGGCAAAGACATAGGGCCCTACCGAACACGAGTCCAGCTTGGCGCCGGCCAGGTTCAGCGGTTCCACCAGCTTGACGTTGCCGTTTAGGAAGGGGGGCTGATCATTCTTTGGCCTGAGGTCCATCAATGTCCTCTGGGCCTTCAGGTAGCTTTCCCTGGTCCCGCAGTCCACCCAGTAGCCTCCGTACTGGTAGCCATATAGACCTTGATCGAGCACCTTCGGGAACACTTCCTTCTCGATCGATACGGATCCCTTGCCGATGTTGTCCAACATGTCCGGCTCGAAGACGTACACACCGGCATTGATCATGTTCGAGACGGCCTCTGCCAGGGACGGCTTCTCCTGGAAGATCGTGATCCGGTTGTCCTGGTCCAGTCCGACCACTCCGAAAGCGGTCGGGTTCTCCACCTGCCAGAGCGAGATGGTCCCGATCCCGCCCTTCTCCCGGTGATACTTCACCATGGAGTCGATGTCGATGGAGGTGAGCACGTCTCCGTTGATGACGATGAACGTGTCATCCAGGTGCTCTTCCACGTTCTTGACCGCCCCTCCAGTTCCCAGGGGTGTCGTCTCGTTGACCAGGATGATCTTCCTGCCGCAGTCGTTGACCCGGAAGTATTCCTCCAGGACGTCCTTCATGTAGCTTACTGCCAGCACGACCGTGTCGACGCGGGGCGGCAATGAATCGATGATATGCATGACGAGCGGCTTTCCCACCAAAGGCACCAGGGGCTTGGGTGTTTTGTAAGTGATAGGTCTGAGCCGTGTTCCAAGACCGCCAGCGAGAATTACTGCCTTCATTAGGTACTACCCCGCATCTGCAGACTGCTTAATGATGGTAAGGATTTGGTCAAGGATTTCAGAGCGGAGAGATGCTCACGACGTTGTTGCCGCGAAGAATGACAACGCCCATCCTGCGGGTCTGGTCGGCGGTGCGCTCCTCGGTGTCTTCGAGGACCATGTTCATGTATTCGTCATAGCCCGTGAGCTTTCCCTCCAACACCCTGCTGTCCTTCAGTAGAAGGGAGATCTTTTTGTTGAGGGACTTCTCGAGCAGCGCAAGCGGCATCACCATTTATATCACTCAGGCCACGGATTGAGGCTGACCAATTTAAAGCTTTTCCACGCAAAATATATTTGTTTCCGGCCCGCCCCCACCAGAAAGGGGGACGGGCCAGAGTTTGGAGGTTCTTTCATCGTTAGTTCATTTTTTCAAGGAGACATAGGGATATCCGGTCCATGAGCCGACCGGATTCGAACCGTCGTTCCGGGAGTCTATCTCGGTCACCACCACCCCATTGTTCGATGAACGCCCTTTGTCATATGTGGGTGAGGCGGGGATACGTTCCAGGTTCCAGTTCGGCATTTTGGGATTCATTGTTTCTTTGCGCATGACTCCATCCACTCCTTGATGTCTTCCTTCCTGGTGCTGATCCCGAAGTATTCGGAGAACTTCTTCGTGGTCGTGAGCAACAGCGTTTGTCCGGTCTTCTTACCTGTGATCAGGCCCAGGTGGCGAAGGGCCCGTATGTCGTCGTAGACGTTCGATCCCCGCTTCTTTGCCAGGTCGGATTGCAGGATGGGCTGATTATAGGCGATTATGGCTGCGGTCTTGACCACCCCGGCGTCCAGCTCCTGCACGGCGTAGCTGGCAGAGAACTGGACATAGTCCTTGCGGAGCTGCATGGAGTACTTCATGCCGGTCTTGAGGACCTCCATGGCGCATTCTTTTGCCGCATACTCGTCGATGAGCCGCTTCAGGGCCCTCCGGACCGCGTCCTGGGAGATCTGTGCCTTGTCCGCTATCTCTGACACCTTGACTGGGGAGGGAGAGGAGAACAGTACCGCCTCGACGACCCGGTCGGGGTCCACTTCAGATCACCGCTTTCGCCTGAGGGGCCGGCACGATGTCCGGCTTTGTCTCTTCGATCGTTCCGATGTCCCACGGCAGCTTGATCTCCAGGAATATCTGGCCAAAGGGCAGGTCATCCTGCCAAAGGGCAATCTTTCCGTACTTTGCCAGGAACAGCAGGGAAACGAAGACCATTATCCGGTCCTCCTTCTCGCCGTTGAAAAGGTCCTCGATGCATATCGGTCCGTTACCGCATTTCAATATGCGGTCCCAGGTCTCAGCCACATCCCTTTCGTGATCTTCCTTGTGGGCTTTGTCGTCGAACTTCTCGTTGGTGAGCTTGAGGGCTTCCCTGGCCTTCTGCCGGTGGGCCTGTATCTCGGCATCCCGCTTGGCTTCCTCGAAGGCGTCCAGCAGTTCGATGAGCGATACCGGCCGGGTGGTCTGGTGACGGACGGCCTCGGTGAGGTCGACGCTTCCCGGGATGTCTACATTGATGCTTGCCAGGACCGGATCGTCATACCCTTCCATCGGGTCCATTTCCCAATCGGCGCCCATGGCGTCCGCAGGCAGCTGCTCGTGGATCGACAGCACCTCTTCGGACTGCATCTTGAGGATGCTCCAGGCCATGAACATCAATTTGCCGGCCACGATGAAGTTGACCTCCTCGGCGTGCATCTTCTTGGTGTACATCCGGGTGAACTCCATCAGGTTGATGTCCCAGGGATCGTAGTTGTTGGACAACACCAGCTCGAAGACCAGCTGTACAGAGCGGTCGATGGGGTCGGATGGGACCATCTCGTTGCCGGCCTCTGCCTGCTCCAGCAGCTGCAGGTACCGGTCGATCTTCTCGCTCCTGTCCCCTTCGTCGATGATCGCTTTCTGAAACATCAGATGGTTGAGAACCATCCCGCTAGTGCCTGCTTCCATTATGACCCCTCCTCTAGAACCTTGATCTTCTCTTCCGGAATCTTGAGTTCCTCGGCCACTTCACGGATGTCCCCCAGGTTCGGCCGTATGATGACGTTGCTAATGCCGCCCTCTGGCTTCGTGACACCGATGATGTGGTCGGCCTTGTTCAGCGTGACCTTCCGAAGCGATATCTGGACGAACTGAGCCGTCTTGCTGCTCTTCTTGACCCTCTGCGCCACCATATCAGCGTTGACCGCATCCAGGAACATGTCCACCTCATCCAGGAGGTAGAAAGGCGACGGCTGCCACGTCTGCAGCGCGAAGATGAATGCCAGCGCGGTGAGGCTCTTCTCGCCGCCGGACAGCGCTTCCAGCCGGAGCACCTTCCCGTTGCGTGGCTTGGCCTTCATGATCAGCCCGCCCTCGAACGGTTTCTCCGGGTTCTCCAAAATCAGTTCGGCCGCGCCTCCCTGCGACAGGTCGGCGTAGACCTCTTTGAAATTGATATTGACCCCCTCATAGACCTTGAGCAGTCCTACCTTCTTCTTCTCGTTGAGATCGCCGGTAAGCCGGATCAGGTCGTCGCGCTGGTCCTCCAGGCGCTTCACCTCTCCCTTCAGCTCTATATGCCTGGCGTTCTTCTGCTCATAATCCTCGATGGACTTGAGGTTGACGTTGCCCATGGCGGACATGGTCGTTTCGCATCGGGTTATCTCGGACTTGATCTCATCCATCGTAGGCAACGGACGCTTGGCCGGCAGGTTATGCTGGTGTATCTCCGCATCGAGGTCCTTCAGGGAAGCCTCGGTGGCAACCTGCTTGGTCTTCAGCTGCAATATGAAGTCCCCGGATGTATCCACCTTGGTTTGGACAGCGTCCCGCTCGCCCTCCAGGCGGGTCTTCTCCCGGAACGACTGGTCCTTCTTGGCCCGCAACGAGTTCATCTCGTTGCCCATCGAATCCTCGATCTTCTTCATGGCTGCCAGATCGATCCTGAGCTTGGCCTCCTTGACCTTGGCCTCTTCGACGGCCGCCTTTATGGTGCGGTCCTTCTCCATCATTTCCTTGTCGAAGGCGTCCAGCTCCTCCAGGCGCTTGTTGTAGAGGGAGACCTGGGTCGAACCCGTGTCCCGCTCCGAGGTCATCTTGGAAAGTTCGGTATTGACGGTGAGAAGTTCTGCCTGGAGAAGGCGAAGCATGTCCGTAAGCTCCTTGGGCGCGATCTCCATCAGCCGCTTCCTGGCCGTTTCGCGCTTCATCCGCTCCTCGCCCGTTACCCTAAGCATCGAATCGATATCGGTCGCCAGCTTTATGACGCTGGCATCCGTGGCCGATCGCTCCTTGTTCAATGCTTCCAAGTCGTCCCGGGATTTCGACAGTTTGGTGCGCGCCTCTTTGAGATTGTTGTCCAGCGCCTCGATCTTGATGGTGTTGCTGCTGCCCGATCCGCTCAATTCGCGGATCTTGGTTTCCAGTTCGGCGATCTCCGGCCTGAGGATCTTGATCTGTGCGTCCAGACTCGCCGAATGGTCCATCGATTTGGACATCTGCTCGGCCAACAGCTCGAGCTTTCCCTTGGCCGACGCCCCGAACTTGAGCTGGTTTACCTCTATGGTGCCGCCGACCATGGCACCTGAGGCTTCTATAAGCTCTCCAGAGCCGGTGACCAGACGCACCCCTCCCATGAGCTTCCTGGCCTGGTCTAAGCTGTCCACCACCACGGTGTCGCCGAACACATACCAGAAAGCAGGCCTATACCTAGCGTCATAACGTATCAGGTCGATGGCGAAACCCACTGCCTGCTTCTCTGCCAGGAGTGCCTTGCCGCGGGGGTTTCCGTCGAGCATCTTGGTCAGGGGCAGGAACGTTGCCCTCCCCAGGTTGTTCCGCTTTAGGAATTGTATGGCGGTCGCCGCCACCTCGTCACTGTCGACGATGATCGATTGCATCCTCGCCCCGGCGGCCACGTTCAAGGCCAGTTCATACTTCGGGTCGATGGTGGCCAGCTCGGCCACGGTTCCGTGGATGCCCTTTATCTCGTGTTTGTCCCGGGCCTCAAGTATGGCACGGACCGCCCGGTTGTAGCCCCGGGAGGTGTTCTCTGCTGCATCCATTTCGGCCTTCAGGAGGCTGTACTCCCGGGTGATGGATTTGATCGCCTGTTCCAGCTCGTTCGATTCCCTGGAAAGCTTTGATTCCAGGCTGCGTTTCTGGAAATAGGTGTCCTGGAGCGCTTTCAGCTCGCCAGAGGAGCTCTTGTCCGACTTGGACAATTCCTTGATCCTCCAGTCGATGTCCTTGACCTCGAATTCCAGTTGGCCTTTGATCTCCTGAAGGGTGTTCATCTCGGATGAGATCCGCCTCGACCTTTCCTGTAGACGCTCCTTCTCCAGGACCAGGGCGTGGCCTTTCTCCTCCTTGTCCTTCACCGAGTTCTCCAGCTCGGCCACCTGCTTTTGCAGCGCGCCAACCTCTGAATCGGAGGCGTTGATCTTATTGGACACTTCTGAAAGTGAGGCATTCCTCTGTGCCAGGATGGTCTTCCTCTGTTCGATCTGCCCTTCCAGCTCGCCTATCTTTGCGCCAATGGTGGAAATCTGCTCGGTGACCTTCTTGCGTTCTTCCACCTTCTCCAGCAGGGCTTGCTTTATGTCCTCTATGTCATCGTTGGATCGGGATATAAGGTCTGTCGCCCGGGCCAGCTCGATCTTTGCCGCATCGGACCTTTCCTTGAGCTCCTTGAATTCCTGGCCGCCCTTTGCCGCTATCTCTGCCTCGAGCTTCGCGGTCATCGCTTCCTGGTCGATTATGGATTTGATCAGGTCGACCTTCCGTTGCCTGAGCGCTTCGATCTCGCGGCCATAGGCCTCTATCTGGTTCTTTGCCGCGGTGATCTCCGCCTCCGCCATGTCCTTCTTCTTGTAGGCCATGCTTGACTTGGCCTGGGTGAGACGCTGCCTGGTCTCGATGAACTTGATGGCGGCGGCCTTCTCCGCCTCCAGCTGATGGAGCTGCTTCTCCAGCTCGGCCATGATGATAGAGATCCGGTCCAGGTTCTCGTCCGTCGCCTTCCTCTCGACCTCCGCCTTGGACAGCTCCTCATCGAACTTGCTGATGCCGGATATGTCATCCAGTATCCTGCGCCTATCCAATGTGGACATGGCCACGATGCGGGTGATGTCGCCCTGCTGGACCAGGTTGTATCCTTCCGCGCTGATCCTGGCGCTGGAAAGAAGGTAGTCGAACTCGGCCAAGGTAGACTTCCGGTCGTTCACGTAGAAGTATGAGTTGTAACCCTCGCCGCTCTCCGACAGTTTGACCAGCCGGGTGAGCTTCACGATGTCCGCATCTACCGGGATCAGACGGTCGGTGTTGTCGAAAACGAGCGATACTTTAGTAAAGGTAGCGGGCTGCTTCGAGTTCCCGCCGTTGAAGATTAGATCGGTGAGCCTCTCGGCCCGGAGCGCCTTGGAGCTCCTTGGACCGAGGACGAACAGAATGGCATCGGAGATGTTGGACTTGCCAGAACCATTCGGTCCAGTAACGGCGGTGAAGCCGTTCATCATCGGAATGGTCATTTTTTTGCCGAACGATTTGAAGTTCTCTACTTCGATCTGCTTCAGAAACATCCAAAACCTCCCTGAATGAGGTTTTTGGAGCGACCTCTCAAATAGAGCCTTAGCTCCAGCTGCATCCCATCCCTCGAGTCCGACACGTGTCAGACATATAAATGTATGTGGAACATGATATATATAGGTTGTTGGCTAATTTTCTGAGAATAGCCAGTAACCTTGAGAGGACAAGTGGCATCCGAACGGAGGCGGACCTCTCGTTCAGGAGGACCAGCCTTCTGGGATATGAATATGCCGAAACCGTACAGAATTTTCCATCAGGAACGAAACGCATCTGGGCGTCATTGAATGAAGAAAACGGTCGCCTAGTGGCATCCTAGACTTGGCCATCAATGAACAAATCGGCCTTTTCTACCGAGCCGGTCTGCTCCAGCCAGCATGATTTTTTCAGCAAAAGGTTATTAATCAATTAGAATGTTGGAGAGGGCGGATGAATAAGGACGATAACCCCAAAAGCTACAAGCTACTGGCCGACTTCTATTCGATTCATGATTGTGACATCGGAGAAGGCACGGTCGTCAGAGATTTCGTCAACCTGTATGGCTGCAGCATCGGGAAAGATTGCAAGATCGCCGCGTTTGCCGAGATCCAAAGGGGCGTCGTCCTGGGCGATAGATGCAAGGTCGAAGCCTACGCGTTCATACCCAGCGGTGTGACCATCGAGGATGAGGTCTTCATTGGTCCGCATGCCGTTTTCACCAATGACCTCCACCCACACGCAGTTGGGGACTGGGAGGTCACACCGACCGTCGTGCGGAAGGGTGCCTCCATAGGAGCCGGTGCGGTAATAGTATGTGGGGTCAACATCGGTGAGGGGGCAATGGTAGGCGCTGGAGCGGTCGTGACGAAGGATGTCCCTGCCAATTCCCTCGTGGTCGGAAACCCCGCCAGGGTGACAAAGAAGCTCAAATAACGGTGATTAAATTGAACAAAGTTCCATTCGCTAAACCCGTCGTGGACAAAGAAATGCTAGATGCGGTCACCAACGCCCTCCAGAATGAGAGGTTGGTGGGCGGGGAGAGCGTGCACAAGTTCGAAGAGGCGTTCGCGAGATACTGCGGCGTCAAACATGCGGTGTCGGTCTCCTCCGGAACCAATGCGTTGCAGTTGGCATTCATCGCCTTGGAGGTCATGGACAAGGAGGTCCAGACCACCCCCTTCTCATTCATAGCCACCGCCAACTCGGTCATCGAGGCCGGAGGCAAGCCCACTTTCTCGGACGCATCGGACCAGGACTACAACCTGGACCCGGGGAAGATCTCGAGCAAACTGACTAAGAAAACGGCCGCCCTGTTGCCAGTACATCTGTTCGGACGTCCATGCAGGATGGACGAGATTATGGACATCGCCTCGGACAAGGGTCTGAAAGTGGTCGAGGACGCCTGTCAGGCGCATGGTTCGCTCTACAAGGGAAAAAGGGCCGGGGCGATAGGCGACATCGGTTGCTTCTCTTTCTACCCGACCAAGAACATGACCGTCGGAGGGGACGGTGGCATGATCACCACGAACGACGGCGATCTGGCCAGGAACATCGCCAAGTATCGGGATTGTGGCCGGATATCCAGGTACGTGCATGATGTGGTGGGTTATACCTCTCGGCTAAACTCTGCAAACGCCGCTTTCGGCCTGGTGCAGCTGAAGCATCTGGACGAGTGGAACGAACAGAGAAGGGAGGTGGCCAAGATGTACGCTCGGCATTTGGACGGCATAAAGGATATCGCATTGCCGCCGAAGGGGGACAAGGACATCACGCCGGTCTTCCATCTCTATGCGGTCAGATGCACCAAGCGTGATGAGCTGGCGGAGCATCTGAACAAGAATGGCATTGAGGCGGGAGTGCACTACCCGGTACCGATCCACCTGCAACCGATATACAAGCAGCTCTACGGGTTCAAAGGAGGAGAGTTCCCTGTCTCTGAAGCGCTGGCGAACGAGATGATCTCGTTGCCGATGTTCCCTGAAATGAACCATGACGAGGTCAAGCGGGTATCTGAAGAGGTCCGGTCATTCTATTCGAGGTCGAAGTAAAATGAAACAGTTCCAGGTCGGTGTGCTCGGGGTCGGATATTGGGGAAGGAAGATCGTTGAGGAGTACAGCGCCATCCAGAACGTGAAGGTCCAGGCAGTCTCCGACCTGATGGACAAGAACCTGCAGCACTGTAAGGACCGGTACGGAGTGCCGGTGCTGGTCAACGATTATCACGACGTCATCAATGTGGAAAGCCTGCACGCGGTGCACATCTGCCTTCCAAACTCGCTCCATTTCCAGGCCTGCCAGGAAGCGTTAGAGGCGGGGAAGCACGTCCTGGTGGAGAAACCGATCACGCTATCCAGCAAGGAGGGCAACATCCTGGTGGAGCTGGCGGAGGCGAAGGGGCTGACCTTATCGGTCGGGCACATCTACCGTTTCAACAATGCATTGGCAGAGGTCAAGCGCCTGATAAGCGAGAACTTCTTCGGCCGCGTTTTCCTCCTCAACCTAACCTGGACCAACCTGGAACCGGTGTTCAACGATCGCGATGTGATCGTCGACCTGGCACCGCATTATTTTGACATAGTGAACTATATGCTTGATGCCTGGCCGGCCAAGATCACCTGCGTGGCCAAACCGTACAGGCAGAAGGAGAACCCCGAGGCGACCTATATCTGTTGCGAGATGCCGAACGGGGCCATCGCCCATGCGCACCTCAACTGGCTTTCACCGAAGAAAGTGCGGTCGATAGAGCTCGTGGGAGAGAACCGGTCCGCGGTCATCGACGCAGTCGGCCAGGAGGTCACCATCTATGAATCGGGTTACACTTATCGGCTGGGGGTTGAAAGGAACAACACCATCAGGACCGAACTGCTCCACTTCATCAAATCCATATCAGATCCGATGACCGAGACCAGGAACTCCGGGACCATAGGGGTCAAGACGGTCGAGATGATCGAACGGGCGAAGGATTCGCTGGCGCAGGGCAGAACGGTCTGAGACCGGCTGGTCACATGAGCGCCGATATCCTGATGTTGTTGTCCAACGAATACCGCCCGGACCCCCGCGTCAGGAAAGAAGCGATGACCCTGCACGATGCCGGCCATAGGGTTACCGTCCTCTGCTGGAACCGCTCGCACAAGGTAGCCGACCATCAGGATGATAGCGGCATGATCATCAAAAGGGTGCGAACCGGAAAGGTCCGGGGATCGCTTGGACTGGGCCTGAACATGCCTCTCTTCTTCGCTCGGGCCTATCTCCTTTCCCGTAGCCTCAAGTTCGACGCGGTGCACTGCCACGATTATGACACGTTGATGCTGGGGGCGTTCATATGCCGTCTCCGCCATGTTCCGCTTGTCTATGATTCACATGAATGGTATTCGAAGATGGTAGAGGACGACCTGCCCGGATTCGCCTGCAAGGTGATCGAAAGGACCGAATCGCTGCTGCTGGCCAATTGCCATGCGGTGATCGCCGCAAATGATGCCATCGCGGACCACCTGAAAGCTTCCGGTGCCATCGATGTCACCGTCGTCATGAACTGCATCGATCTGCCCCCGGACGCGCCCCGCGATGCGTACCGCGAGAAGGACCAGATCTCCCTATTCTACGGAGGAAGCCTGGAGCCCGGTCGTTTCATCGGCGAGATGCTGGAAGCGGTGAAGGGAAGTAAGGATTGTGTCCTGAGGATCGCCGGGAACGGTCGCCTTGCCGAGGATGTGAGACGTGCGGCGGCAGAATCGGAGAAAGTCCAGTTCCTCGGATACATCCCTCAGGAACAGGTCCTTCTGAACGTATCCCGCAGTGACGCAGTGGTCTGCATGATGGAACCCGGCAATGGGAACAATATCATAGGTACCCCGAACAAGCTGTTTGAGGCCATGGCGTATGGAGTACCGGCGATCGTGACCGAAGGGACCCACAGCGGCGACCTCGTCAAGGGACTGGATTGTGGAGTGGCAGTCGAATACAGTACCAGGGGGATGTCCTATGCCATCTCCGCCCTTCAAGACCCCGAAGCAAGGAGGAGAATGGGGAGGAACGGGAGGGTGGCCGCGGAGAAAGAATACAACTGGGCCGCAATGAAGGAAAAGCTGATGGCGGTCTACCGTTCTCTATGACACTTGTCGATTAGTGAAATGATTCTCTTAACGATTATATAGTCAACGTGTCGTTCAAGGAATGTCTGGAGCTCAGCAATAGATGAAGAGGCAGCTCGCGTCACCCCTCATTTCTCTCTTGATCTGCCTCATGTTGCTGCCTCTGTCAAGTCTTGTCAACGCCGACATTGTGGGGGGGACCGCCACGACAGCGTCGGTCGTGAACGGATGGGGATCGGCCGAGACCTTCGACAACGTTCCAACCGGCACAACCAGCCATTTCAATGATTTTTTCCTTATGCCAAACACCAACACCGACACCGTGATCCTTGACGGACGGCTATGGATCATGTTCCGTGGAAACGATTCCGCCATTGTAGCAAGATATTCCCCTCACGCCATCCAGAATACCTGGAATATCTCATTCGATGCTTTCACACCAAGGAATGGAGCTTCTTACCACATGAAGAACCTGACCTGCGGCACCTATGGCCTCAGGACCATGCTGGTGAACGGGGCCGGACAGAACATCACCGGTATCGAGCTATTGGTCGGACCTTCGGACATGGAAGGGATCCTGACCTACGACCCGATATCCGGTTCCTGGAACAGGGAATCGGCGGGCATATTGCCTGCCCTCTCCAACCGAAGCTCGGACCAGGAATCGGCCCCCGACCGGTACTTGGTGTCGATGGCGAGGACCTCTGCCACTTCGATACAGCTGACCGTCATTCATTCGAAGTTCGGTGTCATATTTGTCAAGAACATCGGAGTGGATAACGATCCGGAAAGCATTCCTGTGCTCCAGTTCTACTCGGATGCCACGGTCGGGTTCATCCCCACCCCGGACATCCATGGACCCTACCCGGCAAGCGGAGGGTGGATGCTGGACAACTTCGAGATCAGGCCGGTGGGCACCGGTTTCGCCGAGGTCCAACCGAACGTTGAGTCGAACACCCGGTCCGAACCCGTATGGGTGAAGGTCGTCGACCCGTTCGGAAACACGATATCGAACGCCTCGGTGACCATAGCCGGCCGCCAGGCAGCGTTCAATCCTTCCAATGGCCGATATATTGCGGATTCTGGGTTTCCAGAGGTGAAATGGGCGGTACCGACGGCTTATTCGGTGACCGCAGGAGGGGTCATAACGCAAGGCCTGGTCAAGGTGACCACAACTCCTGACCTCTGCACCGCGGCAGTGACGAAATGGTGGAACGGCTGGAACTGGGCGACGGTCCTGGCAAGGGATGATTGCAGCGGACCTTCAACAGCGCTCGACATGTTCAAAGGATATGATCATCCAGTGACCGCTTACATCTTCACTGAGAACCCGGTCGGCAATTCCTCCCTGATCCTCGCCACTCAATCAGAGATCGCCAAACACGGCCCGCATGACTATTATAACTGGATGAAGAAGACCTGGGCAGAATCTGTGCAGTCGGCGAACCAGGGACAACAGGCTCTGAAGAAAGCCTACATCTTTGCCAGCCGGTGGGACGACCCTTCCTATGTGGGGAACGGTGACACGTACATATCATTGGCGAATCCGGGCAACACGGCGACGTTCCAGATGGAATACGCCCAGTACCTGGCAGGAATAAGGATCGAGGGGATCTCCTCGAATCAGGCCAACGGGGCGCCGGGAAACGATTCCCTCATCAGTGCCTGGGGCGTAGATCAATGGGCCAAATGGGACCCGACGGCCCCCATAGACCTGATGGATGCCCTAAGGCAGGTCAACACGGACTACGCACAAGATTATTCGACGTTGATCTTCATCGCACAAAGAGGCGGACTGGCTCGTGTCTACAACCATGGCATCATCCAACAACCGGACATCCTGCATTGGTTATGCGACAATAAGACCGATCCGAAATTGGAGAACTGGAAGGCAACGGATGGCGAGGCGGCCAGCTATTACTATGGACGCATGACCACCGATGTGAGGGCCGTACCGGAGGCTACGACCCTTGACGACCAGGTGTACGAGGTCAGCCGCCAGGATCCCAAAGAAGCGGGATACTGGCTGGTCCCGATCACCATTGCGGTCCCGCTGAAGGATGCTGCCATCAAGAGCGTGGAGGTCGTGGGGATGGAAGGCACATCGAGTTCCGTCCCTTCATCCAATCCATTACTTCGCAACCTTTCGGGGGCCCGGGTGATGGATGTCGGATATGACATCCGTGATGGAGTTCTCTACGTTTCCGCTTTCTGGAACGCCAGCAGCGAGCTCAGGATCCACTATGTTCCCAAGGACCCAACGATCCTGAACCTGCCACGACTGGCAATGCCCCTGGGCGATGCATATTCGTTCAACGCCACTGCCACGGAAGGAATAGGAGATATCGTCTGGAAACTGAACACCGATGCCCCCTTCCTATCGATTCAATGGACCGATAGGACCCATTGCCTGGTGAGCGGAACCCCAACGGTTCCGGGCAACTTCTCGGTCAGCCTCACCGTCAGTTCCGGGCTGCACTCCAGCTCGGTCAACTACACCCTGATCGTCTGGCAGCCTCCAGACCTTGACCCGCCGACAACGGCGATATCGGGGGACGTGGGTCATTGGGTCAACAGGTCGGCGCTGATCCGGTTCACGGCACTTGATATGGTCAGCGGGGTGATGGTGATCAATTATGCGGTCGATGACGGCCAATGGAAGGTATGGACCAGAACGGTTACCATCGCATCCGAGGGAAGGCACACCGTCCGGTATTATTCGGTGGACAATGCCGGGAATGCTGAGAGCGTCAAGCAGGAAGAGGTGCTGATCGACAAAAAGGCTCCCGAAGCAAGGTTCAACAACCCTGAGAAGCAGCAATTCTTTGATGGAAAGGTTCACCTACGATTCAGCTCCTGGGATAACCTCAGCGGGATCGCGACGGTCCTCGTTACCGACGAGGCTGGAAACGCATACTCGATAATGCCGGGAGAGGCCTCGCTACTTCTGGACCATGTCGCCGTGGGCAACAGAACCTACGTTCTGGTGGCAACCGACAGGACCGGGAACATGGTGACCATCGCCACGACCATTGAGATGAGGCCCGGGGGAAGCCTGGTCTGGGACGATGCCTTTGCCCTGAACGTCCTATCCCTATCATTGGCCGCGGGCTTGCTCTGTGCGTCGGCCATCTTCCTAGGCGGCAGAAAGAAAGCAAAATAAGAGACTGGAGCCGAAAGAGTATTAACGTATCTGCACGTTCGTGAAGCTGGTACTGAATGCTCGCTAGCATTGTTCTGAATCTAATGAATGAGGAGAAGAACATCGCCGACCTCCTCGACAGCCTCGTGGTGCAAGAGGGCCCCATCGAGATCATTGTCGTTGATGCAGCCTCTAAGGACCGCACCCGGGACGTCGTGAAAGCCTACGCCGAGAAGTATCCCTTCATATCACTTCATATCAAGCCGGGAAGGCGAGGGGAGAGCACCAATTATGGAGTGTCCCTGGCCAAAGGCGAGATGATAATGTTCACCGGCGGCACCTGCATCGCCAATCCCTTCTGGGTGAAAGAGATGAGGGCCTCGATCAAAGCAGGGGCCAGCGTCGTTGTGGGAAGGACCATCAACATCGGTTACCAACCGTGGGAAAGCCTGGACAGGGTCGAACTGTACCATAAGGGCAACGACATCTCCTATCCGAGCTGCAACGAGGCCTTCAGCCGGGAGGCGATCACCGAGGTTGGAGGGTTCGACAACTGGTTCATCACGGCCGAGGACATCGACCTGAACATGAGGGCGGTGGACGCGGGCTTCAACATCGTTTATAACACCAACGCGGTCATCTATCACCGGACCAAGGCGACCCTGTACCGTTTCTTCAGACAGGCATTCTGGAATGGGGCGGGCCGGAAACAGCTGACACTGAAGCACGGCAAGTTGTGGGGTTCCTATGACCCGCTCAAGATGTTCAAACAGAGAATGACCATGTGGGCGTTCATCAGGTTGCTCGTGGCCATGATGGGATATGTCGGTTTCAAGCTGTTCGGGGACAAGGTGCCGGTCTCGAAATGAATATCTCCAATCGCAGAGAATTACAAACCCTTATTACCGAAAACCGGGAATACCGAACTGGCTGGTGCGTTTACTGAAGATCAGCGTGGTCATCCCTACGATGAACGAAGAACAGTCCATCGGCCAAGTGCTCGATTCCGTCCACGGCACCCTGCAACAGGCCGGTATAGAACACGAGATGCTCATAGTTGACACAAATTCCAAGGACCACACCCGTGAGATCGCGAAAGGGAAGGGAGCCAGGGTCATCGAGGAACCGCGCCGGGGATATGGGCGGGCGTACAAGACCGGATTCGAGAACGCCGCGGGGGAAATAATCGTCACCCTGGACGCGGATTGCACCTATCCGGCGGAGGATATCCCCAAACTTGTCGATACCCTGATCCAGGAAAAACTGGACTTCATAACCACCAACCGCTTTGCCGGCCTTGAGCCGGGCGCGATGACCTTCGAACATCATGTCGGCAACAAATTGCTCACCATCACCATGAACCTCCTTTTCAGGGTGAAGGTCAGGGATTCGCAGAGTGGAATGTGGGTCTTCCGTAAGGACCGGATGGGCAAGATGAACCTGAAGGACGACGGGATGGCCATGTCCGAGGAGATCAAGATCGAGGCCTTCAAGAAGCTCAGGGCCAAAGAGATCCCGATCTACTATCGCAAGCGGGTCGGGGAAGTGAAACTGTCATCCTGGAAGGACGGCTACAAGAACATCCGGTTCCTTTTCAAGAAATGTTTTGAGTACGAGTGAAACCGCATCGCTCCATGGCTAAGGCGATCCCTTCCTTGAGCCCCTTCCGGGCGGTAAGGTTGAAAAGGCAGGCCGATGGATGGTAGGTCGGCATGACATCAATCGTCCCATCCCCCCACGCCACTTCAAAGACCTGGTTCGCGTCGACCTTCAACGACACCTTTCTGCCCAGGAGCCCTTCGGAAGCGGTGAGCCCTAGCGCCACTATCAGACATCTGCCCTCCAGGTCCTCCTTCAGATACGGACGGCAGGCCTCCACCTCTTCTTTCGTGGGACGGCGGTTGTTCGGCGGCCGGCACTTGACCGCGTTGGTTATCATGATGCTCTCACGCGGGAGTCCATTCTCCGCCAGCAACCGGTCCAGCATCTTGCCGGCCTTGCCCACGAACGGTTTTCCGGTCCGATCTTCGGTCGCCCCGGGGGCCTCTCCGACGAATACCAGCCTGGAACTGAGGTCCCCGCTTGGGCCGACCACGTTAGCCCGTCCTTCGCACAGGATGCATCTCTTGCACTTCCGGTCCAACTTCATCAACGTGGCCCCAGTACATCACTGGCGGTGACAAGGGCATGCAATTTGGTGGACATCGATTCCAGCTTCTCCCGGCCGCCTTCCTCGCGGTCCACCACTGACAGCACATGGTCGACGGATGCCCCGTTCTTGCGCAGGACCTCGATGGCGTATGCGGCCGACCCGGCCGATGTGACCACGTCCTCCACCACCAGAACCTTCATTCCCGGTTCCAGGGAACCTTCGATCAGCTTGCCCGTGCCGTGGTCCTTCGGCTCCTTCCTTATCATGACGAACTGGATCCCGGTACGGAGCGAAAGCGCGACGGCCAGCGGTACGGAGCCGAGCACCACCCCGGCGATCCGGTCGACCTCGATATCGTCGTTTTCGATGATGTGGGCCATCTCATCGGCCACCTCTTCCAGTATGATCGGGTCGGTGCTCGCCTTCTTGATGTCGATGTAATACTTGCTCTTCTTTCCCGAGGACAGGGTGAAGTCCCCGTACAGTATCGCGCCGCAGCGCACCAATGAGTCTTTGATGCTGGACATTTCAATCACCAGGGTACCTTTTTCAAGCCTGCCTTATAGCCGATAATATTGACCGAACGGTGGAGGATGGGCGTAACAATCAGGACCGTCAATAGCGCCAGTATGCTCGCGCCGTCTATGAAGGAGGACATGAACCAGGAGGGGAAGAATATGATCACCGCGATCAACGCACCACCGATGAAGTTATACTGGTCCAGGATCGGAGCCTTGGCCCCCCTGCCTATGTTCAGCCTTCTCTTTATGAAGGAGCCGGCCAGATCGCCCATCAGGGAGCCGACCGCCAGCGCCAATACGATGCCGAAAGCGGTCGGCAGCGACCCGAACCCCCAGAGGCCCTGCTTATCCCCCAGCCCCGCTGCTATCATCATCTGGATGATCCCCAAGGCCACGCCGGCTGATATCCCACCGATCAGGCCGGTCCAGGTCTTTCCGTCGCCCAGTATCCGTTTGCCGTTCCACGAGCGACCGAAGTCGATCGGCCTGCCTCCCCCGAAGACCACAGCCGCGGAGTTGGGCAGGAACGCCGGCAACATCAACCAGAAGCCGCTCAGGGCGACGATGATCGCATCCATCGGCAGCAGATTCTGACGACCGATTAAGAACTTTTGCACCGATCGACCTGGTCGAAGAATTCCAACACCGAGGACAGGGGGTCGTCCGTGAGCTGCAGTTCGATCCGGTCGGTGAACTGCTTGGCCCGGCGGTCCAGGATGACCGCCGCTCCGATATCCGTCTCGGTTCTGATCAGCCTTCCGATGGCCTGCAGCATCTTACGGCTCGTAGGCGCTTTGACGGTTATCTCCCAGCCCTTGTGGAACTTGCGTTCGTAATAGTGCAACAGCGCCCGCTGCTTGGCCGTCGGCTTAGGGTAAGGCACCCCGATGATCACCGCCAGCTGCAGCTCCTTGTCTGGAAAGTCTATGCCTTCGCTGATGCGACCGCCGACCACCGAGAACAGAACGGCGCCCACCTCTGCCTCTCCCTTGAAACGGGTGACCACGTCCATCAGCTCCGCCTGGGCCATCCCCCTTTCCTCCAGCATGACCTTGCGCCTGATCTTGGTCAGGATCTTGTCCGCCAAGAACCGCTCCATGAGCGAGTAGGAGGGGAAGAATATGACCGTGTTCTTCTTCACCACGTTGCACAGGCTGACCACCGTCTCCTCCATGTTAGGGATGATCTCGTCATCCTGCGACATCTCCTCGAACTTGGTGGTAACGTTCTCGGTATAGAAGACCGCCCTGTGGTCCTTCGGGAAAGGGGAGGGGAAGGTGCGCATCACCGTCTCCGACGGCAGGCCGATCGAGTCCCGGTATTCCGCCAAGGGCGACAGCGTTCCGGACATATGGACGGTGCCGCCGCAACCCAGAAGGACCGACGTGGTAACGATCGGGTCGATGCAATACGCCTTGAAATAGGGGTTTTCGCCTCCCACGATCAACTTCACAAAGGTCCATTCGTCCGTGGAGAACCAGCTGCTGAGAAATGCCCCCATGGAGAATATGTACGACCGGGGCAGGCGGCCCTGCTCGATCCTCTGCTCCCTGACGATCTCGCCGTGCTCCATCAGCGCCTTGGAGGCGATCTCTATGGCCCGGGACGATGCGGTGAATGCGCTCATGAGCCCTTCTTCAAGGAACGACGGCGGGATCAGGCCATCCTCTTCGATCAGGTATTCCTCCAACGCCCCCTGGAGCAGCTTCCGCAGCTCGATGACCGTGTCCATGATGCTCACCCCTTGGAGGATCTCCGGATCGCCATACTCGTCGACCTCCTTCTGGACCAGGTCCAGCATGGCCCGGGAAAGCTCGAACGACTCGATCTCCCGAGTATAATCGGGAATGTTGTGGGCTTCGTCGATTATGACCATCAGTTCGTCCAGTCGCACCCCCATCCAGTCCAAAAGCGAATGCCTGATGAACGGGACGAAGAAGTAGGCATAGGGGGCGGCCACCACGGTCGCTGAGGAGATCATCTCCTTCATCAGCTCATGGGGACAGACGTTCTTCGAGTCGCAGTAGCGCACGAACTCTTCGGCAGTGGGAAGATTGGTACGGCAATATTTCTCCACCTCCTCATGGTCCACATTGATCAGCTCTGCATAGAACCGGCATCCGCCGGGCTGGTTGCTCAGGACCTTCTTCTTTTTCTCGCCACAGATCCGGGACAGCTCCTCAGGATTGCCGCCCTTGAGCTCCTGGTCCCGCCTGATGAGGGGGCATGTGACCTGCCTCCCTTGAATGGCCAGACCGAACACCGGCGTCTTCTCATTGATGCGCCGAAGCTCTCGCACCACCTGCTCCTCCTGCGAGTTGGTGCGGGTCAGGTAGAGCACCTTTCGCCCATGGGAGAGGGCCTCTTGGATCGTCCCGGAGAGCGCACAGACCGTTTTGCCGGTCCCGGTCCCGCTTTCCAATACCAGGTGTCCTTTGTTCCTGGAGACCTCCTCCACCAATTTCACGAACTGAAGCTGGTTCGGTCGGGGAGGATAAGGAAAGACATCCATCCCTCCTGCGAGGGGGGATAGCATAAATAGGGTTTCGGTGACCTCATCGAAACTGCAGTGACATTATTGGAAAAGTTGGAAAGGGATTTATGGAAGAGGGTTGCGATCGCCTACTCTTTCTTGACATCCTGTCTGGTCCAGATGTCCTCTGGAACCTCGTCATAGCAGGACTGTGCATCTTCGCACATCGCGCCGGAATGCCCGTTGCCGCTGATGAGCTCAAAGATGCGTTCCTTCCTGAACAGCCAGTAATGGATCCTCCATTCCCTGCCATCATAAAGGGTCGTCTCTTCCCTCTCGGTGGTCAGGATTCCGGTGTCCTCCAGCATGTAGAAGGCGTCACGGTCCTCCGGTTCAAGGATATTGTCTATGATGCGCTCACTGTATCCGAAGAAGTTCATGACATGCTGAGCCATCATCCGCGCCTGGTCATCCGGCATACCGCTGCGGTCGATGCTATTCTTAATCGCATGAGTCAGGTCATCGACGGTCAAGGTCGTGCATTTATCATCAAAACAGATCTGGAAAGAAGGTTCCTCGGATTTACCTCCGTGGGTCGCAGGCTCAGCGGTCTTCACACTTACTCCCCCCAAAGCGGGGAGTGCGGCTGTCTTTGCCTTGCCACCTTTTTCGGCAGGTAAAGCTCGGGACTTAGCGATTCCGTTGCTTTTCATTGAGTTGCCCCTTGTCGTTATTATTAATAAATAAAGTAAATTGAGTTTGTATTCATTCAGGAAACACTATTTAAGGATTTTGTTATAGCAGACCGTCTATTGATGATTTGTACCGCAGGAATGCAATGAAACGCACCCTTTTTTCGATGCATCGTATCGATCGACCGGAAGATCTGTTTGAAATGAGATCATCGAATTGTAATAGATCGTGCCATATTTCAAACGACGATCGGCACCCACTTCGTCTAAGATGACGCGATGCCTTCTTCGTCTGTTCGTCAGGCACGGAGACGTTTGCTCATCATCCTCTCGATCTCGGCCACGATCCTCGATGAAACCTGCCTGTCCCCGTAGACCACGGTACGCCCGGCATCCGGTCTCGGCCGGCCCAAAGCTGTCATGATCCGCTCCCTATCGGCCCCGGTCAGGATGTTCCATCCCCCCTCCAAGGTCTCTATCCATTCGGTTTCGTCCCTGACGGTGACACAGGGCACTCCCCAGAAATATGCCTCTTTCTGAACCCCGCCGGAATCCGTCATGATCTTTTTCGCGTTCCGCTCCATGGCGGTAAAGGAAAGGAAGTCCAGGGGTTCCAACACCTTCACGTTCTTCGAGGCTCTGAGCTTCTCCATCAGCCCCCAGGTGGTGATGTTCCTGGACGTCCGTGGATGTAATGGCAGGACCACATCACCATGGTAGTCGCACATGGCACCGATGATGGCGTCCATGTTCTCCCTGGAATCAGCGTTCTCCTGACGGTGTATCGTGGCCAGGACATATTCTCCCTTTTTCACGCCCAGCCTCTCAGGTACGGAATTGTCGAGGGTGGGTTCGATGCTCAGGAGACATTCGGTCATGACATCACCGACGATAACAACACCGCTCGTGATGCCCTCCTTTTTGAGATTCTCCAACGAAGGGGGACTGGGACATAGTAGAAGGTCCGACAGGTGGTCAGTGACCACCCTGTTGATTTCCTCTGGCATTCCCCGGCGATAGGATCTGAGCCCGGCCTCGACGTGAACCAGCGGGAGGCCCATCTTGGCCGCCACGATCGCCGCCGCCAAGGTGGAGTTGGTGTCTCCGTAGACGACCACCACTTCCGGTCTGTCCTTGGTGAAGACCGCTTCCAATTCTTCCATCATCTTACCTGTTTGCGCACCTTGCTGACCTGAGCCTACACCCAGGTTGTAATCGGGATCGGGTATGTGGAGCTCTTCGAAGAATGATTGCGACATTTTGTAGTCATAGTGTTGACCGGTATGGACGATGATGTGCTGATGTCGCACTGTGATGGCCTTGTGCAGCGGAGCTAACTTGACGAATTGGGGCCTGGCGCCCACGACAGAGAAGATGCGCATCGCCGCTGGAACGTTCCGGACGCTAATTAATCTTGGCTAGAAAATGATGGCGCCCTGCGAGGGGCGGAATTGGTTTCAGAGGCTCATGTATTCGCGAGCCCTCATGTGACTGAGGGTTATGGACCGCGCCTCTTGGAAGTTCTTCTCCGCCCTCAGCTCGTCCAGGACCTCTTTTCCGACCGCACCGTCGACCGACATGATCATGATCGCGCGGCCGCCTTTGGTCTCGCGCCCCACGTTCATGTTGGCGATGTTGATGTGGCGGTTGCCAAGCATCATGCCGACCTTTCCGATCATTCCAGGCATGTCGTTGTGCTTGGTCATGACGAAATCGCCCTCGAGCGGGACGTCCACGTCGAACTCGTCGATGCCGATAAGCCTCGGCTCGCTGGCCGGGAACGCTGTGCCGCGCACCTCACGCTTGACGCCGTCCGAGGATACCCTGACGATGAGCATGTTCACATAGTGGGTCATCTCGTCCACCTTGGACTCGACCACCTGGATGCCCATCTCGCGGGCGATGGAACCGGCATTGATGATGTTGGTGTTCTCTCCCTTGACCGTCGAGAGCACTCCGACCAATGCCGATACCGTGACCATCCTGGTGTCCATGTTGGCGATCTCTCCGTGGACCTCCACCTCGATCTTCTTGACCGGTCCGTCGACCAGCTGCATGGCAAACGATCCGAGCCTCTCGGCGATGCCGATGTATGGCGCCACCTTCGGGTCGATCTTGCTCATGGGGGCGTTGACCGCGTTGGTGATCCTGTTGTCCACCAGGAACATCTTCACGTGTTCGGCCATCTCGATGGAGACCTTCTCCTGGGCTTCCTTCGTGGACGCACCCAGGTGAGGCGTCAGCACGGCGTTCGACAATCCTAGGAACGGTGAATCCTTCGGCAGCGGCTCCTGCTCGAACACGTCTATCGCCGAACCGGCTATGCGCTTGGTCTTCAACGCCTCGACCCAGGCGGCCTCGTCGATGATCCCGCCGCGGGCGCAGTTGACGATCATAACGGTCGGCTTCATCATGTTGAACTGGGCCGTGCTGACCAGGTTGTGGGTGGTCGGTGTCAGGGCGGCGTGTACGGTGATGAAGTCGGCCTCCTCGCAGACCTTGTCCAACGGCATAAGGCGGACACCGAGCTTTACCGCCGCTTCAGGAGATATGTACGGGTCGAAGCCGATCAGCTTCATGCCGAAGGCCTTGGCACGCTTGGCCACCTCGCCGCCGATGCGGCCGATGCCGATGATCCCGAGCGTCTTGCCGCTCAGCTCGACGCCCATGAACTTGCTCTTCTCCCATTTGCCTTCCTTGACCGACTTGTCAGCCCAGGGGATGTTGCGTGCCAGGGAGAGCATCATCGCCATGGTGTGCTCGCAGGCGGAGATGATGTTCGCTGACGGGGTGTTCATGACCAGTATGCCACGCCGGGTGGCTGCTTCCACGTCCACATTGTCGACGCCCACACCGGCCCTTCCGACAACGCGCAGCTTCTTGCCCGCCTCGATGACCTGAGCGGTCACCTTGGTGCCACTGCGCACGATGAGCGCGTCGTATTCGCCGATGATCTTGATCAGATCCTCCTGGGGTATCTTCGGTTTTACATCGACCTGGACCCCGCCGTCCTTGGTCAACATGTCGATGCCTTCCTTCGAAAGTTCGTCGGTTACAAGCAGTTTCATCATTGCATTCCCTCCATGACCTCGTCCATTACATGCACCAGGTCGTTCATGTCCTTGACGGTGAGGTCGCCCATGTGGCCGATGCGGAATGACGAATCCTTCACCTTTCCATAGCCAGGCGATATCTCGAAGCCCTTCTCCTTGAGCTTCTTGTCAAAGGTAGCGAAATCGAAGCGGCCGCTATCGATCACCGAAATGGTGTTGGACCGGTAACCTTGCTCGGCATACAGACCGAAGCGCTTCATGGCCCAGCTTCGGGTGATGTCGGCAAGTTCTTGATGCCGCTGGTATCGTTGGGATGAGCCTTCCCTCAGCCACTTGTCCAATTGGTGATCGAGCCCAAACATCAACGAGACCGGGGGAGTGGTGAGCGGCAGGTCCTTGTCCGCGTACTTCTTGTATTCGAGCAGGTCGAAGTAGTAGCCACGGTTCTCCACCTTCTCGGCCTTCTTGAGCAGGCGTTCGCTGCAGGCGATGATTGCCAGGCCCGGTGGTAGAGCCAGGGCCTTCTGGGACCCGAACACCAGCGCGTCGGGGGCCATCTGCTTGAGCTTAAGATCGACCGCACCTACCGAAGTGACGCCGTCGACGAATATGAGGGCATCGCTCTCGGCCCTGATGGCGTCGCATACCGCTGTCGGCTGGTTGTAAACGCCGGTCGACGATTCGTTGGAGATGAATGTGACCGCCTCGATGTCCTTCATCAATTTGCCCTTGATGTGCTCCGGCTTGATGCCCTTGCCCCATTCCACTTCGATCTTGTCGACCATCTTCCCGTTCGCCGTACCAATGCCCTGCCATCTGTCGCCGAAGGAGCCGTTGGATATGCCGCACATCTTCTTATTGACGCCACAGCGTACACAGGATTCCAGGAACCCGGTCGCCGAAGCCGGCGCCAAAAGTATCTGCATGTCTGTGTCCAGTGCCTTGTGTAACTTCTCCACTATGCCTTTTTGCAGGTTCGAATAGTCCTTGCCGCGGTGGACGATCATCGGTCTATCCATCGCTTTCAAAGTATCCTCGAAGACCTCGACCGGTCCGACCGTGAACAACCTTCGTGTCAAAGTGAATCAACCCCTGATGTGTAGAGAGTCCAAGGCGACGATAATCAGGATATCTGCCCAACGCCTCCGGGGCTGTCACGGCGACCGGTTCCGCTTGAGTCGATGGGTTCTTCCATCACTATCGAGACTTTGAACGGTTCAACCATAATAACCGTGCAATATTAACGTTTTAGGGGCTGACCGCATATATGGATATCAATCCAGCACTTTATCATAGACGCTCTGGACCTTATCGCAGATGACCTTCGGGGAATGATGGTCAGCCACATATTTACGCCCCAGTGCGCCGAGCTTCATGGTCAAGTTCATGTCGCTGACCAATCGGCTTACCTCCTCTTTGAGCGATGCTTTACCGTATTCGATCGCCCGCACTGGACACTCCGGATAATAGGAACGGAATTCTCGGTCGAAGGTCGACACTACCGCCCTGCCCCTTACCATTGCCTCCAGCGAGACCATTCCGATGATGCTGGGAAGATCTTCGCTCGTTGGCAGTACCTGGTCGATGAGAATCTGTGCACTGGCAATTCTCTTCAGGACCTCTTCGTGCGGTTGGTTCTCCACCAATTCGAACTTGAAGTTCAGCCCCTCCATGATCAACTCATCCATTGCCTCCTTGATGATCTCAGTGCCCTTTAGCAGAGGATTGTTGGACACATGGACCACCTTCGGTATCGTTCCCGTGTCGAAAAGGCACTCTGGAACCATCTCGATCGGATTCGGGATGAATGAAGCATCCGCATGCCACCTTAGGAGGTCTGGCCTGGAAACGATCTTCGCCCTCGCGATGGAACGGTATGCCATACCGTAGCCCATTCGCGTCTCGCTTCCGTGATAATGAACGACGATCGGTTTTCTATGGACAAATCTCATAGCCAGAACGTCGAAACGCTTTCTGTTCAGACCACCATGTACATGGACCAGATCGAAATCCCTGCAGACCCTTGACACTTTCCTCATGGTGGCGATATCATGGAATATCCCCGCCCCGCCATAGTACAGCTCCATATCGTGCGGGAAGTTGTACGGGTTCCTGTGTGTCTCTAGCACCTTAGACACTTGTCCTGAACTGGTTTGACATTTTGCCAGGATTGCGGGAACGCCTGCCAGGTTTTCAACATGAAGTATCTTCAACACAACGACCCCTTAAACCACATGCCCTATCAGGACAACCGTTGATAGATTGGCATTCCACACAAGAATCCCCATTGCATTCTAGATGAAAATTCTTTACAGGATCTCGTATCGGAATTCAACCGTTATTATCCTAATCCAAATCAGATGTTGGGAAGGACTCTATTTTGAGGGATCAAAGCGAACTCCCGAATCATTCCCGATGGATCCAGCGGTTTTGGGTTCTATGCCCATGTCTGTGATTCCATTTCATTCCTCGTGATTGTTTGTCCGATCCCATAGAGTGAGTGAAAAGGAAATATATTGTCACATTGGTTAAGCATGGGAATATTATCATATTATTGGGATGGGACATCCATTACGGCTCAGATTAGATGGATTGTAGATTGGGGTGTATGATGCTAAATGATCCGACATTATCGATTGGAATTGTCACTTATAACGGGCAATTCCTGCTCAAGCAGGTCTTAGAAACCGCTGCCGAGGAAATCGCTGACAAGAATGTGGAACTGATAATTTCTGACAATGCTTCTACCGATGACACTCAAAATATAATTAATGATTTTAAATTAAAACATCCAAACATAGTTTACGTCAGGAACTCGGAAAACATCGGGTTCGACGCGAATGTGGACCAAGTGGTGAGATTGTCAAAAGGACAGTTCGTTTGGCTTATGAGCGATGACGATTTCATAAGGAAGGGTGGAATAGACAAGGTTCTCGAGGTGATCGGTCAACATCCAGATCTGTGCTATGTTTTTGTGAACTACACCAACCCCCTTCCGCTTAAGGTCCAAAAGGATACGATATGCTTGGATTGGGCCCAATTCCTTCATGACGTAAATTTCAAGAACGGGCTTATTTCCAGCAATGTGGTCAACAGAAGACTTTGGTCAGAATTGAACATGATGCAATACAATCACTGTGCTTGGATACATCTTGCGTACGCTTTGCAGGCACTTGCCCCTCGACACGATAGAAAGGGCTACATCATAGTCGAGGAATTTGTTAAGCAAGACGGCATCCAAAGATGGGGGGAACCAGGCGCCTTCATAGATCTGAATTTGAAGCTCCTTAGGCTGTTGAAGGAGATCGATGATTTGGGGTATGACAAAACTTTGGGCTTCAGAACGAAGATCAAACAAATGGCCAATGATTTTCAGAAAGGATACCGGCGCGATATCCCATGGGCAAAAAACAAGGGAATGAAAAATTGTATGGGCCGGATCGGTCCGATGAAAGAATTCTTTGGATCGTTTCCAAATTTCTGGTTGGTGGATGTTCCTATGTTGCTGACCCCCAATATCATATATCGAATCGGGTTTGAGGTCGTGCATAAAATACAGAATAAATAAATATAAATATTAATAGTAAATATTAATCATTTATCGAGCATCCAGATTTTTCTGCTCGAGATACTTCCTCTCCCCTGATCGATTACGGTGAAAATGCCTATAGAAATGGTCATTCCTTTTTGGATCATCATCGGAAGTATGTCAATCGAGAGCATCCATCGGACATAATACCGGAGAAGACATTATATGAAAAGAAATAAATCAAGAGCCATTGTAGTATCCTGAATTGAACATTGATAAGAGAAAGAACAGATAATCGCTTCGATTGGCTGACACACTCAAATGAAGCAAGATGATGATATTTATCTCACAATCGGTATTCCAACGTTCAATGGATCAAACCACCTAGCGCAGGTGCTAGACAGCGTCCTTTCGCAAAAGGTCTCTGACCGTATCGAGATCCTGATCTCAGACAATTCTTCGACTGATTCCACTCAAGACATTTCGAAGGAATACCAACTCGAGCATCCGGAATTGATTTCCTACTATCGAAATGAACAGAACGTTGGGTTTGATGCAAATGTAGATCTGGTTGTGACCCGGGCTCGAGGGGCATTTGTATGGCTCCTATCGGACAACGATTTGCTGCTTGACGGCTCAATTGACAAGGTCTTGAACGTCATAATGGAATATCGAGAATCGATCCATTTGATCTTTGTCAACTACGATTCGGTTTACAAGGTGAGCGATTCTCTGACAGGAAATACGGTCTGCGACGGTGATTCCTACTTCCGTCTGGTCAATTTCAAGAATAGTCTCATCTCCAGCAATATTGTTTCCAAGAGCAGATGGTCTTCATTACATATGGAAAGATATCATGAAAGCAAATGGATTCATCTGGCATACTCAATGGAATCGATGGCCCCATCCAGTGGCGGGACGGGGTATATAATGAAGGATTTTCTCTTCAAAAAGATCGGCGCCTCCACCTGGGGAGACAGAGGAGAATTCATCTATTATGGATTCAAGTACGTCGACATCTTCAAAGGAATGACGGCGCTGGGATACCACAAGAGTGTTAGTGATTCGGCCCTGCACGCGATCGAGGATCCCTATTACATGAACATTCCTCGTGCAAGAATGGTTGGTCTGAAAGTTGATGGGACTTTGCTGAGAGAATTCACTGGAAGATTTTCTAAGATTCCCCGATTCTGGCTCGTTGACATGCCGCTGTTGATCCTGCCGTTGAACTCCATCCGTATGGGTCAAACATTGTACCGGAAGATCTTCCGGTGATCCTTGACCTTCTGATTAAGGACGCGCATTTCGGGGCGAATGGGTCAGAAAACCAACATATCGGCTTGATCTGCTCAAATTGTCATGCTCAAGCGCGTTTCTTGTTCTCCCGAGGACCTCAAGTATTAATAAATAAACGATAGCTTCTGGGCTGACGATGAACCGATGATGAACGTCCGGGATGGATATTCATTTACATCATTCAGAAATGCCTGCAAGAACTATCAGATGCTCGGACGACAATGGCCAGAAATCTCATCGGCACATCATTATCATTGAAAGGGAACCTTGGTGATTAGAGTGCTTGCAAGGAAATCTTTGCTGATCCTGATGGTAAGGCTTACATCCCAAGTGTTGTCCTTCATCGCTCTCCTTTTCATAACGAGATACCTCGGTACCGACGTTTATGGAAGCATCACTTTTAGTTTTGCGATCGTTGCCACATTCAACTGCGTGTCGGACCTGGGGTTCAATGCCGCGAACACCAAACGCATTTCGGAAGGTAAGGATGTTGATGATTGTTTCAGCACTTTTGCGGTGATCAAAGTTGTCATGACTGGGTTGATGGCATTATTGACCCTGGTTATAGTTCTCATTTATACCACATTTCTTGGGAGAGGTCTCTCGGATACCTCCGTTCAGCTCCTTTTGATCTTCATTGGTTATTATGTCCTCTATGACCTCGCTGGGATTGCCATATATACATTTGATGCAAGAATGGAGACGGCAAAATCCCAAATTATCCAGTTGATGGACCCGATAATTCGTGTTCCTATCGTCTTATTCGTTGCGCTGAATCGCATGAGCGTCTATTCTCTTGCCATTGCGTTTCTGATCGGGGCAGCCGCGGTATTTGTTGGTTCGGTCTTCTTGCTTCTTCGCTCTGGAATAAAATGGAAGAGGCCTACTCTCTTTCGCCAATACATCATCTTTGCAGCACCACTTGCGATAGCCTCGATTCTGTCAGTGGTGTGGGGCAATGTCGACAAGATCATACTAGGATTCTTCGGAACAAAGGTGGACCTGGCACTTTACAACTCGGGCCTCTCCCTAATGACCATTCTGACCAGTGTGGGTGCGGGAGTTGGAATAGTCACATTCCCTCTCTTTTCGAAGCATTTCTCTGAAGGTCGTTTGGACTTGATAAGGGAAAAGACTGCGGAAGCGGAGCGATACATCTCCATGATAGTCATGCCGCTGGCCACTGTGGTGATTGTCTTCCCATTTGCAGTTGCTTCGATATTGCTCGGAAGTAACTTCACCTTAGCCGGGGGCCCTCTGCAAATTGTCGTAATATCGACCACGTTGGGACTGATGACCCAGGCATACACAAGCCAGCTGAGCGCCATCAATAGGAACGATATGTACCTGAGGATAACCATAATCAGCCTTGTGCTCAATTCAGTGCTGCTTGCCATATTGGTGCCCAGTAGTATCTTAGGCGTCGGTCTATTCGGCCTATCATACATGGGGGCTGCCTATGCTGGCCTGGTGACAACGATAACGGTAGTGGCCTTCACTAGAGCTACAGTAAGGAGACTTACCCATACCCGTTCCAATCCCAGAATATTGATACACATCAGTGCGGCCATTCTATCTGGACTGCTCTTATGGTCGCTCAGCTATGCCGTCTTGCCGGTAAATCATATTCTTGAGCTCATAGTGTACAGCCTGTTGAGCTTCGGATTCTTTTTTGGATTTCTGGCAATATTCAAGGAATTCTCAAAGAAAGATCTGGATTACATCCTAGAGGTCATTAACCTCAAGAAGATGTGGAGATACATAATCACCGAGCTCCGTGGAAATTGATTCAATAGCATCGGTCACGGCGGTCAAGGACCTTTCTTAGATAACGCTCCGGGAACAATACGATGCTGACCAGGGTCAGGATATCTATTCTGGATGGTTTGGAGCTGATCAATTGTAACTTGGCCGCCTTGAGAGAACGGTGCACTATGGCGGCTGACAGGATTCTTTCCATCCACCTTCTCGTCTGGTTCGACCTGACCCTTTTAACCACCTTTCCGGAGTATTGTGGGTGGTCTTTCGTGCAATCGATCAAGAACGCTTCCTTCATCCGATACTGATCCTCATTAAGCTCCTTCGAGTCCTGACTGGCATGCATCCGGTACTCCATCAGCTCCTCATCCAGGAATACTACCGGACCTTGACCGGCCAATAGAACCAAGAAGACCGCGTCCGCCAACTGACCGTATCGTTCTTCCAATCCAATTTTCTGAGGGAACCCGTTCCGATAAACGATCGAGGGAAAAGGTATGTAAGAACGGGAATAGAGCTCGGCCATCGAAGCGGAGTCCGGATATCTTTCGACCGATTTCCCGCCCTTTTCTCGGACATACCTGCCATCCCTGTTCCCTTCAGGACCGATGCGAAAACCGTTGCAGCCGGAGGCGATGACCTCAGGGTTTCTCTCCATATAATCCACCTGGGTGGAAAGGAAATTGGGTAGAAGCCGGTCGTCGTCGTGCATCAGGTAGAAGAGGTCCTCTTGGGCAAGCTCAAACACCCGGGCATGGTTCCATATGGACGAATGATTATGGTCCGCCCCCACCCAGATGACACCTTTGTCCAGTTCAGCCGATATCGATTCTTTCACACCCGGATCGCTCCCATTGTCCAGGACGACGATCCTGTCCGCTGGCCTTTGTTGTGCCAACACGGAATCGATCGCCTCCCGGAGGTACTGTGGCCGGTTGTATGATAGAACATAGACCCCTATCGATGTCAAAACATGCCCTTCCAGGTGGTGAGGATTCATGTGTTCGATTATCAACGTTGTGGTGAATGTAACACCAGGGACTGGTTTGGTCATTCTTATGTTCATGTCGGAATCCTTAAGTCAACAGTTATGTTTCGTCCCCCGATGGTTAACGAAAAGGTCGCGGTGGTCGGAATCGGGTATGTCGGTCTACCGCTGGCTTGTGTTCTGGCGGAGAGCGGTTTCAGGACGACCGGGATCGACGTTGACAAGGATCGCGTTGACCTGGTCAACTCCGGAAAATGCCCCATAGTGGGAGAGGAACCGGGATTGCCAGAACTCCTTAAGAAGGTCATCCTTGCCGGCAGTCTCAAAGCATCGTCGAAGCCCGAGGACCTGGCAGGGTGCGATGCGGTGTTCGTCTGCGTGGATACACCCATCGACAAGGACAAGAAACCAAGGCTGGAAATACTAAGGTCAGCCGTCACCACCGTTGGCCGTTCGATGAAGAAGGGATCGCTCATCTCCATTGAATCGACATTGCCCCCTGGAACGATGAAGAACGTCGTGATCCCCATCCTGGAGAAGGAATCCGGCCTGCGCGTCGGCAGGGATTTCCTCCTGTGCCACTGCCCCGAAAGGGTCATGCCGGGAAAGCTGCTAAACAACATGAGAAAGGTGGAGCGGGTCCTGGGCGGGTTTGATTCGGAATCGATCAAGAGAGGGGCTTACTTCTATTCCCGCATCGTCCAAGCGGAGATACACCCTTCAGACCTTCTATCGGCAGAGATCTCCAAGACCTCAGAGAATGCCTACCGTGACGTTCAGATCGCGTTCGCGAACGAAGTTGCTCTGCTCTGCGAGAAGCTTGGTGCGGATGCCTTCGAGGTACGCCGATTGGTCAACACATGCCCTTCCCGGGATATGCACATCCCCGGTTCCGGGGTGGGCGGCCACTGCCTTCCAAAGGACTCCTGGCTGCTGCTGAGCGGAGCTCCTGACAACACTGCAAGGGTCATCCCTTATGCCAGGGAGGTCAACGAATCGATGCCGCACCACGTCGCCGAGCTGGCCAAAGGAGTGATGACCAAGGCGAAGGTCACCGCGGCCAGGCCGAGGGTGGCGATCATGGGGCTGGCATTCCTGCGTGACTCCGATGATGTGAGGGAATCTCCGGCGATCAAGATCATCGATGACCTGGTGGGTGAGTTCGAGCTCATCGTGCATGACCCGTTCGTCAAGAACCCGTACAAGGTAGAAATGACCAGGGACCTGGAGGCGGCGCTGGGGGGAGCGGACTGCGCTGTGTTCGTGACCGACCACACCGCCTATCGTACGCTCGATCTGCAAAAAGTGAAAAGGCTGATGCGCACTCCAGCCATCGTAGACGGCCGAAACATTTTCAACCAGAACGATGCGCAGCGCAACGGCCTCGTCTACGCCGGGGTTGGAAAGGGTCCTATCTGAGCATCGCTTCCAACCGCAAGACCGTTTCATTGATGTCGTTGGATTCGATCCCGTAGTGGGTCACGAACCGGACGCTCTGGGGACCGAATGAGAATATCAGGATGCCGTTCTTCCTGCATTTCTCCACGAACTCCTCGGCATTCATTCCGGTGCCGGATACGTCCGCGATCACAATGTTGGTCTGCACCGATTCCATGTCTATGTCGATGCCGTCAAACCCGATCAAGGCCAGAGCCAGTCTTTTCGCGTTGACGTGGTCCTCCTTCAATCGGGACACCATCTTGGTCAGCGCGACTATGCCCGGCGCTGCGATTATGCCGGCCTGCCTCATCCCCCCGCCCACCATCTTTCGGAAGCGGCGGCAGCTTTCGATATACTCCTTGCTGCCCAGCATGATGGAGCCCACCGGGGATGCCAATCCCTTTGATAGACAGAAGTCGAGGCTGTCCGCATGCCTCATGAACTCTTTGGGGTCTATATCCAGCGCGATCGCGGCGTTGAATATGCGAGCACCGTCGACGTGTACTTTCATTCCCAGCTCATGGGCTGCTCTGGCCACATCCTCCATCTGACGCGGTGTCCAGACGCAACCGCCAGCCCGGTTATGGGTGTTCTCGATCTCCACCAGCTTGGAGGGCGGATAATGGAGCGGATCTGGAGAGCGGACCGCCTCACGTACCTGGTCCCCGGTGAAAACCCCATGGTGACCCTTCACAAGCCGGGGGATCGCGCCCACGAGGGCGGACATTCCGCCTACCTCGTAATAATACATGTGAGCATCCTGCTCAAGGATGATCTCATCACCCCGCTGGCAATGCGCCAGCATGGCGATCAGATTGCCTCCGGTGCCGGACGGCACCAGCAGAGCGTCCTCCGCCCCGAACATCTTGGCAGCAATGTCCTGAAGCTCGTTTACGATCGAGTCCTCGCGTTCGACGTCGTCTCCCAGTCCATCGATGGATATTGAATCTATCATTTCCTTCGTAGGCAGGGTGACCGTATCGCTCCGCAGGTCTATGGTCTTCATAGCGCTCGGCTGACCATCACGATGGCCGATTTATATCTAGCGGAATAAGCGATAATGGAGTTAACAATAGTTCAGACCATCACTTTTCCGTGAGTCTTCAGCGACTCCAGGGCCGCTTCGCATACCTTCAGGTTCTGTACGGCGTCGACACCGCCTGCGGCCGGTATCCCGCCGGATAGGGCCGCTTCCAGGAAGCGTGTCAATTCGGTCTTCAATGGCTCTTCCTTCTTGACACTGATCTTCCTCACATCATATTCCAGAGGGATACGGAACATGTCGCTCTGGTCCATGTTGCCGACCTTGGACGTTGAGACCTCAAGGCTCTGATCGGTATAGTCCATCTGCACAAATCCCCCGGAACAGGTGAATGATACCTTACGGACCTTCATCGGGGTAAGCCAGTTGACCTCCAGAAATCCAACCGCACCGTTCTCGAACTCCATGAGCAGGTTGGCATAGTCCTCGAACAGAGGATTGGCGAACTTCCCGCCGACGGCATAGACGGACCTGACGTCCGAGGAAGTTATGTGCCTCATGACATCGACATCATGGATCCCGAGGTCCATGACCACTCCCACGTCCCTGATCCTGGCCGGGAAGGACGAGACCCGACGGGAAGCCAGCGAGATGATCTTCCCGATCTTGCCCGCTTCCAGGGTCTCCTTTGCCACCGCCACTATCGGGTTGCAGCGTTCGATGAAACCGGAGGCGATGGTGACATTCTTCTCTTCTGCGACCTTGCATATCTCAGCGGCCTTCACCGAATCACCGGTGAACGGTTTTTCCACCAGCAGGTGCTTTCCTTTGTGGATCGCCTTCATGGCGGTGTCAAAATGATAAGAGGTGGGAGTGCAGATGCTGACCGCGTCGACATCCTCAAGGAGGGCGTCAACGCTCGAATATGATCTCGTTCCAAGCCGGGCCGCCACCTTGGTGGCCTGCTCCGAGATCGCGTCCGTTACACCGACCAGCTCAGCGATCTCCGAATAGACCCGGGCGTGGTTCTGGCCCATGGCCCCCACGCCGATGACCCCGACCTTCATCATGGCTGGTGCAAAAGCGTCCGATTTATTAAACATGTCCGATTCCAGTGACGAGTAAAATATACTCAATTCGACATGAGATATCGGATTCTCATGAAGCGAGACCTGCTGGACATATTGGCCTGCCCCGCCTGCAAGGCGCACCCGCTCGAACTGACCGTCGAGAAAGAGGAAGGAAAGGAGATCGTGCAAGGCAAGTTGAAGTGCCCCAAATGCGGGAGGACCTACCCTATCGAGAGATCGATCCCGAACATGCTGGTCAAGGATTAGTCATTTTCAGAGCTTTGCCAGCGCCTTCCTTATCCGGTTCATACCCTCTGTGATCTCATCCCTGCTGGCGGCGTAGGAGATCCTTATCTTTCCCTCACCGGCCGGTCCGAACGCTATTCCTGGAGTGACCGCCACGTGTGCTTTCTCCAGCAGATAGGTGGCCATTTCCTCGGAGCTCATGTTCTGGTCGAATGATGGGAAGAGGTAGAAAGCACCTCTGGGCTTATCGCAGTGCAGAGATGGGATATCCGACATGAGCTCGTAGATCAGGTCCCGGCGGGCCTTGAACTCATGGATCATCTCCTCGACCGAATCCTGCGGTCCGTTCAGGGCCTCGACGCCGGCGTATTGAACGAACGACGTCACGCAGGTTATGGATTGGGTCTGGAGCTTGTTCAGCTCTTTGAAGATCGGATCTGGAGCGATGGCCCATCCCAGGCGCCAGCCGGTCATCGCATAGGTCTTGGACATGCCGCCGATGGTGATGGTCCGTTCGAACATGCCCGGGAGAGAGGCTATCGAATGGTTACTCCCCTCGAAGACGAGCCTTTCATAGATCTCGTCCGTCAGGACGGAGATGTTGTGGTCCTTGGCTATGTCCGCGATGCCTTTGACGTCGGATTCCTCCAGAACGGCACCGCATGGATTGGACGGGGAATTGATGACGATGAGCTTGGTCCTCGGCGAGACCATGGCCATCACCCTCTCCGGGGTCATCCGGTATTGTTCGTCCGGGTCTAACGTAGCGTATTTTACCGTCGCACCGGCCAGTCTGGCGCAGGCATCGAACGTTCCCCACTCAGGGTCGGGTACGATGACCTCGTCCCCCTCCTCCACCATTGCCAGCATGGTCATGAATATGGCCTGCTTGGTCGGAGTGATCAATACATGCCTGTCCTTACAAGGGATGTGGTTGATCCTGTTCAACCGTTCGGCCACCGCCTTACGAAGCTCAGGGATGCCGGCAGAAGGAGTATAATGGGTGAAGTGTTCTTCCAGCCCTCTCACGCATGCCTCGGTGATGTTAGATGGCGTATGAAAATCGGGTTCGCCCATGTTGAATGAGATGATGTCCGCCCCCTCCGCCTTCAACCTGCTGACCAGATTGCCCATCTTGACCGTTCCGGACTCAGGGACGTTGCTCATCCTTTTGGCTACCATTGACCGTCAAATGCGCATGAGGGCTATATCCTTTTCTCGAGCAATTCGGAAACATTTTGTGACCCAGAACAAATGTAACGATTGTGAATAAAAGGGACAATAAGGCATATATAAGGTCCCAATACTAAGCCGCCTTAGTGAGATAAAATGGTATTCGATTTGGACCTCAGCAAGCTCCGGTTCGGCACGGAGCTGGTCAAGAGAGGATTCGCGAAGATGCAACAGGGCGGGGTCGTCATGGACGTGACGAACGCCGAGCAGGCGGGGATCGCCGAGGAAGCTGGCGCAGTGGCCGTTATGGCGCTCGAGCGCGTTCCTGCGGATATCCGTGCTCAAGGAGGAGTGGCCCGCATGGCAGACCCGGTCAAGATAGAGGAGATCATGGAAGCGGTCACCATCCCGGTCATGGCCAAGTGCCGTATCGGACATTTCGTTGAGGCACAGGTGCTCGAGACGCTCAACGTCGACATGATCGACGAATCGGAAGTGCTCACGCCTGCTGACCCGTTCTACCATGTCGACAAGAAGAAGTTCACTGTACCATTCGTTTGCGGGGCCAGGGACCTGGGCGAGGCCTTGAGGCGCATCGATGAGGGCGCGGCTATGATCCGCACCAAGGGCGAGCCCGGCACCGGTAACGTCATCGAGGCCGTCCGTCACCAGCGCATGGTAATGGGCCAGATACGGGAGCTGAGGGGAAAGGACGAGACCGAAATGGTGGCCGTCGCCCGCAAGATAGAGGCGCCGATCTACCTGGTGAAAGAGGTCGCCGCGATACAGAGGCTGCCGGTCATCAACTTCGCCGCTGGCGGTATCGCTACTCCGGCCGACGCTGCATTGATGATGCAGCTCGGGACCGACGGTGTCTTCGTCGGATCGGGCATATTCAAGTCGAACAACCCGACGGAAAGGGCGAAGGCGATCGTGGATGCGGTCACCAACTTCGACGACCCAAAGGTCATCGCAGAGGTGTCGAAGGGACTGGGGGAGGCGATGAAAGGCATCGAGATCTCCACCATCAAGCCGGAAGATAGAATGCAGGAGCGGGGCTGGTAAGGCCCCGCTTTAAAAACTTCTTATTAATTCTAGAGCTCGTATCGATCAGTGAATCCAGGGATCTACAGGTCCCCTCTTTAGGAAACGATCAGCGTGGAATGCTGGCCAGAACCTCGCTTCCCACGGCGGTTATGGTGAGCAGTTCCGGACCGAGGGAGATCTCGTAATCGGCCAGGTCGAATACCGGGCTCTTGAAGGTACCCTCGGGAAAACCGCCGATCACCACCGCGACCTCTTCCGCTCCGGTCGCCGTAAGCAGATCCCTCAGCGGCGTGAGCCGACCCTCGGGGGACATGACCACTGTGACATCGACATTGATCCGGTCCATGAGCTCCAGGTAGGTCCCCTTCGAAATGGATATCTCCTCCTCTCCGGAACCGATCTTACCTTTCTCAAGAAGCTCATCGATGAAGGCCAGGCACTCGAGGTAGTTCTGCGGCACATGCGCCTTGCGTCCGATGGTCAGGATCTCGTCGTTCCTGGTGTGGACGAAAACGCGCAGATGGCCCCGTCTGTTGGCGATGGAGCTCTGGCACAGGTTGAGGAAACCATGGACCATATCCGGGCGCCCTCTCCGGCTGCCCTCAGGCATCTTGGCCAGCACGTCCCTGTGTAGATACGACTCCAGTACCTTCGTGTTGATGTCGCAGCGCGGCTCGACCCGGACGCCCTCGGGTATCCGCTCCAGCTCTGAATCGACCAATACGATCGTTACCCTCATGAGATCACTTTTTCGAGAGTCCCGGTGTCCCTGGCCACCTTTATCTCACGGCTGATGCGCCTGCCGGTGCTCATCTCCGGCTCGACCAGGTCCGAGTAGGGCGATCCGGATACGAACGGGTTCGAGCCAGCCACTATTCGGGATGATATCTCGAACACCTTGAACTCCAGCTTGTCCGTGACGATCGATTCCAGACAGAACGGACCGATCATGCCGCCGAACAGCTCGTAGGAGCGCTGGATGACCCTTTCGCCCATCTCGAACACTTTCGGCAGCAGGGACTCGCGCAGCACCACCGACACGTTGCCCGTGACCACGAACGTCGGATAGTAACCGAGCCGCTTCAGCTCCTCGGCGGCGCCCAGCTTGTACATTTCATCCACGTTGGATTCGTCACGGCGGTCCATCGACATCAGCTCGACCGAGCCTTCCGAAACGCGGTATCCGTCGGTCTTGATCGGGGAGTAGAAGAAGTGCAGGTAATACCTGGTGCCCAGGACGTACTCCTGGATGGTGTAGGGCTGCTCCATGTCGATGCCCAGCTTGAAGTCGGGGTAATCCTTGGCGATGAAGAAACCGCGACCTCCCTTGGCACCGTTGTACTTCACCAACACCGGCCGGTCGATCATCTTGGGGTCCTCGATGACCCGGGGCATGGAAATTCCGGCTGACTCCAGCCATTCCCTCATCTTGGTCCGGTCCGATTCCCAGGCAAGCACCTTCCGGTTACCGAACGTGGGGATGGGCATCTCCTCGAACTTGTTTGCGCTCATATACTCGACGAACGAACCGTGCGGGACCACGATGACGTTCCTGGCCAGGAACTCATCGTAATTGTCCACCAGCTCGCTGTAGCTGTTGAGCTTGAGGATCTCGTCTGGCTTGGCGAGCGGGAAGGCGTCGTAGAATCGGTTATTGTCCCGGATGGCCAGGCCAAGGGTCTTGAATCCCTCCTTTTTCGCCCCGTTGAAAATTTGGAGAGAGGAGTGTGAGCACAAGGTAGCAATGGTGATCTTGTCCTTGTCGTACTCGCTGAGAATCTTGTGAATCTTGTTCTTGGGAACCATTAACTTAGAATTTGTCTTATTCATATAAACATTTCCATTACCTACGGCTCAGACTGTACATCAGACCAGCCGAACTTTCGGCGGCTAATTGAACAGGTTGATGTTGAAAATGTACAGCAATGTGACCAGGAAGACCGCCCTCGTTACCCCGGCCAGGAAGTTCACCACGGCGAACCATTTGAGCTTCATCGCCTCCCCGTCCTTGTTAACGATGGAGAAGATATAAAGGACGGCGGTGTCGCTCATGAACGGGATGCTCAGCAACAGGTATAGAGCGTAATAGCCGAAGCGGGCCACGAACCGCTCGCACAGGTCGATGAACTTGCCGAACCACTTTATGCGCTTGGACCAACGGCGAACGGGGCCCTCTATCTCCATGCCAATCTTGAACACCAGCAGCGACCCCACCGCCTTGCCGGTGCCAAGGACTATGGCCAGAACATACCATGGAGTGTGTGGGCTTAGGATCAGACCGATCTCTACCGGTATCGGCAGGATGATCGCCGCGGCGACCGCATAGAGGAAGAAGATAATCGAATATAGAACGGGATCGCCGGCCAGTCCAGAAAGGATTGAGCTAAAGTCTTCGACGATTCCCATTGACGGGCATGACACGGATATGCGTTAAAAAAGGTTTGTGTTAGAACCACAGAATATTAATCCTCCCAGCGGTGCTCCCGATGCTATCCAGATTTCCAACGGAGGGAGATATCTTTTTATCATGGTAGGGTAATTATCGGTCTCAGGGATTCACTTATGGCGCCTGCTGATAAGGACGAATGGTTCGCACAACTAGATGCCGAACTACAGAGGAAGACAGAGGCCATCTCCAAGGACCGCGAGGAGATTACCTACCAGAAGACAAACATCAACAAGGCGCTAATCCAGGATTTCTGGAACATCGTCAACCGGTTCGGCAAGATAAACGTCCAGCTGAACATGGAGCCTTCATACAGTGAGTTCGCTAAGTTCGAACAGGACAAGTTCCCGGATGTCTGGAAGTTCAATCCAGCGTTCGATCTCGAGGCGGTCGGGGCGATGCAGATCGTCGACATGACCCAGAACCAAGGCCGGATGGGAGACTCCATCAAGGTCTGGTACTACAATGTTGACTCCACCCCGCACGTCCGCATGGTCTTCGTCTACTGTGAGGGCGAGCATTACTACAAGTACAACGGTTGGAAGAGGATCTTCGGTCAGTTCGTGATCTATGACGCTCCCCTGGCCGATTTCGACATGGACAAGATGCATGGGGGATTGGCAGACGTCGTGACGGCGTGGTTCGAGTCCCATCTCCGGAACAACCGCGAGACCCTCATCAACCATCTCAAGAACGCCTACGAAAAGGGCGAGACGTTCACCGAGTGAACTCCGCCCTTTAAGCAAACCACTTTTTATCATCCCTTATTTTCGGTTTTATTTACTGGACATCATTTTTCCCGATTTTTTACCTCGACACTTTCAATGCACCGATGAATAATGCAATTAAGGGAAACCGCGATGTCGGGACACCGGAATAGTTCGGTACTGTCCGTAACGGAGGTCATTCGATGGAAAACGAAGATATCGCACCCCACGTCAAAGAAGTAGCCCGGGTGCTTGGAAACAAAGTGGAAGAGTCAAAGATCGCGGAAGAGATGGAGACCTATCTCAAGGTCTACCGAGTCTCGATGGAGACTGCTAAACGCAGTATCGTCAAGAACTTCGGCGGAGACCCGAACGCCCTGTCCAGAGGCGGCGTGCGCAAGAAGGTGGCCGAACTCGGCCCCTCGGAAGGCAGTGTCGACCTCCTGGTCAAGGTCATGTCCGCCAACCCCAAGGAGGTAGAGACGGACAATGGCAAGAAACAGATCGTCTATGGTATGCTGGCCGATGAGTCGGGAGCAGTACCATACACGCTGTGGGACATGGAACGGGTCTCGCTCAAGGTGGGAGAGGTCTTCATGCTGCACAATGCCTACACCAAAGAGTTCGGCGGCAAGGTGCAGGTTAACCTGGGCAACCGTGCCTCGGCCGAGATGCGCCGACAGGACGAGGTGGTCGTCGACGCTGGCATAATCCAGACTGCAGCATCGGCAGGTGGAGAGACGGTCAAGGTGGCAGGGCTGCAGGACGGCATGAACAATGTCACAGTGACCGGGAAGATACTTTCCGTGGTTAGCAAGGAGGTCGAGGCCAGCGGAGCCAAGAAAGTGGTCTTCTCCGGCATGCTCGCGGATGAAACGGGCAAGGTCGAGTATTCCGCTTGGCATGATTTCGGGCTGAAACCCAACGAGGTGGTGACCATCAGCAGGGCGTACGTGAAAGGCTGGAGGGGCGTGCCAAAGTTGAATTTCGGTGAGCGTTCTGGCGTCATGAGGCTAAGAGAGGACCTGTTCCCGGACGTGGAGGCGTCCCGCCCCAAGAAGCGCACGCTCGAGGACATCGAACATGTGGGCGGAGCGACCGACGTGCTGGTCGAAGGCACTATCGTCGACATCAAGGAAGGGAGCGGGCTGATATTCCGCTGCCCCCAGTGCAAGCGGGTGGTCCAGAAGGGAGCATGCCGCATCCATGGAAAGGTGGAAGGGATCCCCGACCTGAGGATCAAGGCGGTGATCGACGACGGAACATCGGCGATCACGGCGGTCATGGGGCGCGGGATCACCGAGGCCCTGATGGACACCACCCTTGAAGCCAGCATGCGCGAGGCGCGTGAGGCGATGAACATGGAGGTCGTCAAGGAACACATGGACGAGAAGCTGTTCGCCAAACCGCTCCTGGTACGGGGCAACGTGATGAGCGACGAGTTCGGTCTTATGATGATCGTGAACGACGCCAAGATCGCCCCCATCGATGTGAAGGAAGAGGCCACTCATCTCCTGGTGGAAATGGAGGGATTCCAGTGAAGAACAGGGAAGTTGCCTGGAGGGTGTTCGCCGGAGAGTTCAGCTCTTCACGCGTGGAGATAAAGGGAGAGGGCGAGAAGATGCCGTCGTACGTCGTCTCTCCGTTGGGCGCCATGATGAACCGGGTGTTCGTGGTGGGCGTTCTGACCGACATCGAGAACATCGGCTCCAACGAACCGTTTTGGCGGGCCAGGATATCGGACCCGACGGGCACGTTCTACCTGTCCTCGGGACAGTACCAGCCCGAGGCGACCATGGCGCTGTCGAAGATCCAACCCCCTAAGTTCGTGGCCGTCGTCGGCAAGATCCGGACATATTCGCCGGAGGAGGGGACGATGTATGTTTCGATACGTCCGGAGAAGGTCACCGTGGTGGACATTGCACTTAGGGACTACTGGGTGATGGAGACCTGCAAGGCGACCCTTCGCCGCATCTCGGCCATGGAGGAAGCGAAAAAAATGTCCACACCGTCCGTCGACGAGCTGGTCAAACTTGGCTATGGACAGGCGCTGGCAGAAGGCGTGGTCAAGAGCATCGAGGCCTACGGCGAGGTAGACCTGGCGAACTACCGCAACATGGCGGTCGACGCGCTCAAGTTCCTGATGCCGGAGCAACACACCGGCGTGGACCTGCCGGATATGAACAGCGATGCACCGGAGGAGATCGACGACGAGGTGGTCACCGACCCGGAAGCCCAGCAGACCCAGGAGGACAAGGAGAAGGTCGTCCTGGCCCTGGTGGAGCAGCTGGACAAGGGCGGCAAGGGCGCGCCTTGGGATGAGATCGTGGCCGAGGCAAAGAAGTCGGGCATCGAACGGGAGGAACTGGACGAGATCTCGAACTCACTCCTGGACAAGGGCCTGGTCTACGAACCGGTGCTGGGCAAGATGAAGGTCATCTGAGCCCGGAAAACATTTTCCGATCTTCTTTCTCACTTCATATGGGCCCTTAGCTGGTCCTCGAACTGCCACTGCAGCCTGAAATGCTCCTCGAGGTCCTTGATCAGGTCTGTGTACCAGTAGGTGATGAAAGGAAGGAAGACTAAGGAGATCACGAGGTATACCGCTGCGGGTTTAGGTGCGGTCGCCTTCCATGATGGCAAGGTGGGCTTGAATCCGATCCCGGACCCGCCCGACTGTACTTGCTGAATGAATACCGTCCAGCGCCGGTCGTGTTCGACGGTGAACCGGGTCAATCGCTGTGTCACGTACAGCTGCAGGAACGGTACATAGGAGAACAAGGTCCATTTCAGCGTGGGCATGTCCCTCTCGGTGGCCCTTGACTCGGCGTTGAGGTTCTCGATAACGCTCAGCTGGGGCTGGATCGCCTGGACCGAGTTCTTGAGGACGGCCTGATCCTTCATGTAAGCCAGTACTCCGTCGCGCAGAACGCGTTCCCTGCGTGCGTGACCGTCCTGCCTTTCCAGCATACGGAAGTTCAGCTGGGCCAATATCCCACCGGTCACCACGACCCCGAACAGGTAGACAACAACCCCTATCTCCAGGGCCATGCTCTTGCCCATCAGGCCAAAGAACATGACCAGCAGTCCGGCCATGACGATCGAGGTCCCGACCAATGGCATGAAGAGCCATCGATGCTCGATCATCTTGTCCGTGCTCCTCCTCAGCTCCAGGGAAGTGGCTAGCCACCGCTTGGGGTTAGAGACCTGGGGGGAACGGACGTTCGATGCGATCTCGACAGTCCTCGGTTGGGATGCGGCGGTTTCGGTCGGACCAGAGACGCTCCTCCCACAGTATGCGCACCATATGGCATCTAACTGGACCCCTTTGCCGCAGAATCTGCAGGCTCTTCCCGCTTCCATGAACCTCTCCTTCCCGGAACCGGGTCTAGGTCGTTACCCGATATATTTCCCATGCCCTCCGATTTACGACGGTTGATAATTCCGCCCTACCTGGTGACTATCACGCCGGCATAACCGACGACCGTGTCCATTGGATGGACGTCACCGGAATTTGCGTACCTGAGGAGCTTGGCCTCCCTGCCATCGCAGGTGAGCAACATGGTCATTACTGGACCGTAACCGCACATGGTCACGTCGTTGGATGTGACCGCACCGTACATTCCCTTGGCATCCAAGGCCAATATCTTCTCGATCACTTTCGTGTCCAGTTGCCGGGCCTTTTCTGGCGGGATATAATGTGAGAAGTCGGAGGAGGCAATGACGGTGACGTCCTTGCCGGCGATGGCTTCCCTTATTGCCTTTGCCGTTTCCACGGCGGTCTCATAGTCCTGAAAGCCCATCGATATGGGGACGATCTTGATGTCCGGCTTAATGTACTGCAGGAATGGGAGCTGGACCTCGATCGAATGTTCGAAACGGTGCGGGATCGGATCGTCGCAAATGACACCCTTCAACTTGGATGTGATCTCATGGTCTATGCTCACAACACCCAGAGGGGTCTCGAAGTCCTCGCCGGTGGTGGCCACGCCGGCCCCGATCCCGTTGTGGTTGGGCCCTATGATCACAAAAGTATCGGGAAACCCATCCCTGGCCATCGCGTCATAGACATGGGCTGCGACCGGACCTGAATAGACCAGACCAGCATGCGGCACGACCGCCCCGACGATCTTCCTCGGCCCGGACTCCAATTTAGGCAGATGACCTGGACCTATCGGAGAATTGAAGCAAGCCTCGACCTCGCGGCGCAATGACGCTTCCTTCCCGGCATAGAACTGTCCAGCGACGGCGGGATATCTTACCATACAGAAAATGAATAGAAGGAAGGGGTTTATTGAGATTTGCGCACCGACAACGAGCTTATAGCGAAGCTTCGAAGTCGTCGATGGTCAGCTTGTAGTCCTCGTCCCTGGTCAGCTGGCCGCGGGACTTGAGAACTTCCCTGGTGAGCAGCCAGTAGACGCAGGCCAATGCACGGCGTCCCTTGTTGTTCGTCGGGATGACCAGGTCCACGTTCCTGGTCTCGTTGTTCGCATCGCACAGGGCAACGATCGGGATTCCGATGTTGAGCGCCTCGGCGACTGCCTGCTGGTCGGCGGCAGGGTCGGTGACGACGATGACCTCGGGCTCGATGAACTTCTCGAGCCTCGGGTTTGTGAGTGATCCGGGGATAAGCCTGTCCGCGAAGGACATGGCCCCGATGGTCTTGGAGAACATCCGGACCGGCTTCTGGCCATACTGACGGGCCGAGACCACCAGGATGCGGTCGGGCTTGTATCTGGCCAGGAAGGATGCTACGGCCCTGATCCTGTTGTCCGTCTGCTTGACGTCGAGAACATACAGGCCGTCCGATCTGACCTTGAATATGAACTCCTTCATGTCGGCGCTCTTCTGCTGAGTTCCGATGTGCACGCCGGAAGTAAGGTATACGTCCTCTGGTACGAGAAGATCCGTTTTCGCTTCGTCGCTCATTTCAACAACCTCATGTGTCTCGTTTGACTGTAATAGGGATAACTCCCTTCTCGAACTCCAACATCGCGATCTGGATGGGATCGATCATTTTTTCAGGGATTTCCAGAAGGACTGGCGCACCCAGCGAGACCTGCAGTGCTCTTGCACCGATAATGCGCGCCTTCTCGAATCTGGTATATTTCATGAAATCACCATGCAGGGAGTACCCCCATATTAGCGAGATGCTTATAAATTTATTTATCGTTGTAAGCATCATTAGCCAGTAGGCCAGCGTGTTTTTTCGCCTTTTCCTACCGGACGCCGGGCGTCCCTTAACGAATGCATCAAAAGCGGAACATGTACAAGAACGTTCCCTATCGCCTGCGCATTTTTTCCTGTGTGTATTGGACCAATCCGCCCTTCTTTAGAATGTCCCTCAAGAACTCCGGCATCGGTTCGAAACGGACGCTCTTCCCGGTCGTCTCGTTCACGATGATGCCCTTGTCGGCGTTGATCAGCGCCACGTCGCCGGTCTTGAAGAGGTCGTGCGCCTCTGGACATTCGATCACCGGCAACCCAATGTTGATGGCATTGCGGTAGAATATCCTGGCGAAGCTCCCGGCGACGACCGCGCCAACTCCGGCCCCCTTGAGCGCCACCGGGGCCTGCTCCCGGCTGGAACCGCATCCGAAGTTGCGGCCGGCCACAATGATGTCGCCGAAGGCGACCTTACCGGCGAATCCGGGGTCAATGTCCTCCATGGCATGCTTGGCCAGGTTCTTCGGGTCATAGTCGTCCAGATACCTTCCCGGTATGATCAGGTCGGTGTTGACATGATCACCGTACCTCCACACCCTGCCCCTCATCTCCGCACCTCCCTTGGATCGGCGATCCTGCCGGCCAACGCGGACGCCGCCACCGTCGCCGGTGAGGCCAGATAGACCTCTGACTCTGGAGAGCCCATCCTGCCCCGGAAGTTGCGGTTGGTGGTGGAGATGCACCTCTCGCCCGGTGCCAATATGCCCTGATGCGCTCCCAGGCAAGGACCGCACCCGGGGTTGGTGATGATCGCTCCAGAACGGACCAGTGATGAAAGTATGCCCTTGTCGGCCGCGTCCAGATAGACCTCGCGGGACGCAGGGACGATGATGAGCCTGACCGAATCGCACACCTTCTTTCCGCGCAGCACCGCTTCCGCCGCCATCAGGTCCTCCAGCCTTCCGTTGGTGCACGAGCCTATGACGGCCTGATCTATGACCAGTCCAGCCACTTCGGATACCGGCTTCACATTGTCCACCTGATGAGGGCAGGCCACCTGCGGCTCCAGGTCGGTGAGGTTGAACTCGAGCTCCTTTGCCACCTGCGCCTCCTGGTCGGAGACCACCGGATACATGGCCTGCTTGACCCGCCTTTCCAGATAATCCATGGTCTTCTTGTCCGGGAAACAGACGCCGTTCTTGGCCCCCATCTCCATGCTCATGTTCGCAAGGACCATACGGCCGGATATGGACATCTCGTCGACGATCGGTCCGGTGAATTCCACCGACATGTAGTCGGCACCATCGGCGGTCAGCTGGCCGATCAGGAACAGGATGACGTCCTTGGGCTCCACCGCCTTATGGAGCACCCCGTTCAGCTTGAGCCGCATCGTCTGCGGGACCTTGAGCCACAGCTCCCCGGTCGCCCAGACGGAGGCCATCTCGGTGGCGCCTATGCCGGTGGAGAAGGCACCGAAGGCGCCGTAGGTGGTGGTATGCGAATCAGAACCGACGATGAGCATGCCAGGCCTGACATGCCCCTTTTCCGGAAGCACCTGATGGCAGACCCCCTCGCGGAGATCGTAGAAATTAGGTATCTTCTCCTTTTTCACGAATTCCCGGACCGTCTTGTGGCCTTCAGCGGCCTTGGTGGTGTTGGCGGGGATGCGATGGTCGAACAGCAGGACGATCCTATCCCGGTCCCACACGTGTTCCGCCCCGATCTCATGGAAAGACCTCAGGACCAGAGCGGCGTTCTCATGGGACATTGCCAGATCGATCTTGGCGTTGACGATGTCGCCAGGAACGACCGTTCTTCCGCTGGCCCGGGTAAGCACCTTCTCCGCGAAGGTCATTGCCGCCATGTCCCTTCGAATGCCGATACTGGATATATCGGTATCGGTCATTACTTAGTGCCTGTCGGCCGTTCAGAAGAGCGGCGGGATCATCCGGAACCGGACCTTCCCGGCATATCTCTCATACTCTGGATAACGCATCAATTTCCGCTCTTCGATATTGATGCGCAACCCTAGGACCACGACTGAAAGCGCGAGAAGCAGCACGCTCAGGAGATTGAACGCCAACATCACCATACCGGTTGCGTAAATCAGCTCGCCCAGGTAAAGCGGGTGCCTGATGATCCCGTACGGACCGGACGTGACCACGGTCCTTACCGCCGGCATGATCGCGAACGACCGCCGAAGGTGCAGGAAAGAGTAGATACTGAGCGCAGCCCCCAAGAGCGCTATGGCGAACCCGAAGGAGAACGTGTATGGAGTCCCCAGGACAGTGGCGTTGTTCATCGCCAGGAAGGGCAACACAGCGGACATGGCCGGAATGATGATCTCACCCCTGCGGGTAGATTCACGTGCTGGCTCCCGGGTCCAGAAAAACACCGCCGGCAGGGCGTTCAGCGGGATCGACGAGGCCACTTCGATCTTCAATAGAAATCCGTCAGAGATCAGGGCGCTGTAAAGGGATACCGCCACGAGACTGGCAAAGGCCAATGCCAAAACCCTGTCGATGTCCTTGTCGGTCCTGATCTCCTCCCCGAGCCCGTCCACGGGAGCTCCATGGGTTATAGGCTAATATTAACTTAGTCCGGTATCGTGATCGCGGCCCAGGCATAATGCTTGGATATCCAAAGGACCGATACCATGACGATCTCGAGACCTACGGTTGTCAGCAACAATTTGTAGCGGTTTGAGTCCACCAGGCTCCACGAGCGTAGGATCGAGACCAGCAATACAAGCATCAGGAACAGCATGAGGAGGTACCCGGCGATCACTGCGGCCGCCATGATGTAATACGCCACTGGGCCCAGGTCTGTAAGAAATGGTACAGAGACGATCGCCAGGACCGGCAAAATGATCGCAATATCGCGCCAGGTGAACGCCCTCCTTTGAACGTTCCCCTTGAACATGACCGTGGAGGCCACGGACAGCAGTAAAAAAGCAATGCCCGTCCCGAAGGCCAAGCCAGCAAGCAACCGGATATCGTTTGTCGTGGAACGGAATCCGAGGTAAGAGCTCAACGCGTCAAACGCATATAGACAAAGACCCACGGCCGCGAAACCGATCACCCAGCGGTCGGGTGCCTTCGCGCTCTCATACCGCCTGCCCAGGATGAACAATCCTAGCGCGGAAAGGAATCCTAGGTATATGCCGGTGTCACGAGCGCAGACCGGCATCTGCAGTCCGCCGAGAAAGAACGACCTTTCAGGTAACTGGTGGCAGAGTGAATAGCCAACATTCCAGAGTATGGAACCGAAAACGTCGGTGGGCGGACCCATTCTTTACAGATAAGAACATGAATGGATAAAAGGTAAGGGGTTTGCGTGTCAGAACCGATGCGCGATCACCAGAATGCCGCGCTCCAGATTACTGCCGCGATGACCCAGCACAGGACGCTGAGCACGATTCCGGCGATGGCCAGGAGCAGACAGTTCTTACCCACATGGCGCTTCTCCGGGTTCGGATCGTTGTTCCATACGATGAACATTATGAATCCGATGATGATGCTGAAGAACGATATGATGTAGAGTATGTACTTCAGCGCTCCCAGTGGCTCCTGTGGTGGGTATGGCTGACCGTAGGGCTGCGGGCCATAGGCTGGCTGCGGTCCATACTGTGGCGGTGCGTTAGCGGGCCGACCGCAGTGCGGACAGACATTATAGGCCGCTGATATCTGGCGGCCGCATCCGGGACACATCCTCATTTCCTGGTCTGTCAAATTAATTCATCCTCCTAGTATTCCCACCCAGGCATGAGCCTGATTGGAATGTGGTTTGTTATTATCATATTCAATACTTAAATGTTGTTGAGCCAGACCTTAGCATGTGTTCAATCCCAGATAAATATTGTTCAATAAGAAATGAAAAGCGAGGGGCCGGAAATGGCCGCCTTCGTTCAATAGAAGCGAGGATTCTTCGGATAACCACATGCGGGACAGAAATCATGGGTTATCGATATCTCCTTGCCGCAGCCTGGACAAATTCTGGTCCCGCCCGGTGGTGATGGAGGTGCTTGCGTTGGAGCTGAGTCCGCCGTACCGCAGAACGGACAGAACTTCATCGCTGAATTGATCTCCCTGCCGCAGCCCACGCAACGCTTGGTAGCCGACTGAATTACTGGAGCAGTGGACGGCACGGAAGTGGACTGCGTTGATGTCGGTGCAACAGGTGTCGGCATGGGGGTAGGTTCAGGCAGGGGGGTCGGCTGTGGCAGTGGTGCGGGTCCCTGGGGCGGTGCCATGGGCGAGGGTGCCGGGGCCTGCTTTTGGACCGGCTGCTCGACAGAGGCCAATCTTCCGCAGTATGGACAATATTTCAGGCCTGAGGGGATCTCCTTGCCACAGGCCGTGCACTTCTCCATTCCTGAAGATTGGGCCATGGATTGTGGAGCCGCTGCCTGGGAGGCGTATGGAGGTTCAGGTGCAGCCGGTGCCGAGAACGCATAGGGATTCGGGCGTGCACAGTAAGGACAGAACTTGAGTCCTTCCGGTATCTCTCGATTGCATCCGACGCATCTAGGCATGGGATTTTGAGCAGGGGCTGGAGCTTGAGGGATGAGGCCGGGGGCCGATTGAGGCATCTGGACGGGTTGTGGCTGGATCGAAGCCGACTGCACAGCGGGGGCAGCTTCGGCCGGTGCGGCACCAGGGGTCGGTTTCCCGCAGAACGGACAGAAATTCAGCCCTTCAGGGACCTCCCTCCCGCATCCGGTACACTGCCTCATCTTCTGGTCCGAAGAGGGAGTCGGTGACGGTGCTGCCTGGGCCGCCGCTCGGCCGCAGTACTTGCAGAATCTGTCTGTGGGCTGGATCCGGTTGCCGCATCCGGGACAGGCCGTTCCTTGATCTTTGTTGAACAAACTCATTTTCAAATCCCTCAGAATACGATGGAACTATAGAAGGACAAAGACCCTATGGCATTATCAATATTGTGATAAGGAAATCAATATACTGAAACAAAGACCAGTATCCTGACGATGAACAGGAATATGATCAACGGCCAGAAGAATGCCATCATTATACATATCTTGCCAACGTGCCGGTCCTCGGGGGATTGGTCCGACCGGGTGAGCAGGAATCCCAATAGGAATCCCAGTAGAGGCACAAGCAGCGAGAGGGCAAAAAGGAGGTAATGGACGACTGTGGGATCATCCGGGTATTCCGTCTGCTGTACCGGAAAGGGATATGCATAGTAAGGGATGATCGCGGGTCGCCCGCAGTTGGGGCAGAATCTGAATTCATTGGAAACCTTCCGGCCGCATGTCATGCATGTCCATTCTCCGGGATCCGTACCAGAGGGTGAGAAGTCCTTCCGTGGCGCACCGCATTGGGGGCAGAAGGCATATTCTGATGGCATTTCACTTCCGCAACGGAAACAATCTGTTTTCTCATTCTGGTCCATACGGTCCTTTCCTTCTTATCGGCCAACCGGAAAGATATCGATAGTTGGCTAAATCAAGTTTGCCCAGATTGAAAATTTATTTCCATGGAACACCTGAATGGTATCTCGACATGTTTATCATGCCACGATGGTATCGAACTGCGTGGGAAGGATGCCGGTCAAGGTCACGGTTTTTGATGGGGCGGGCTGCATTGGCGGGAACAAGATCCATCTTGGGTTCGATGACCGCGGCGTTCTTTTCGATTTTGGCACCAACTTCAACCAGATGAACCTGTATTACGATGAGTTCCTCCAGCCACGCGCCTCGAGGGGCATCCATGACCACCTGGACATGGGCCTGATCCCGAAGGTGAACTGGTACCGGGAGGATCTGGTACCTGACGATGTGGACCTTTCCGGTGCGCCCGACCTCCCAGTGGACGCGCTCCTTATCTCACACGCGCACATCGATCATTTCGGCTGTGCGGGCTTCCTCGATCTGGACATACCTTTCGTTTCCACGCCGATGACGGCCGCTTTGATAAAGGCGATGAACGACTGCGGGAGGGCCGACCCTGGCGCTGAGTGCGCGTATTGCACGGTGAAAGGACCAGGGACGGACCGCCGCACCGTTGTCGCCGGAAAGGGATCATATGTTGCCAGGGATTTCTTCCTGACCGGGGGCCACACGAACGGGCTCGGTGACTTCTGGGCCAGGAGCAAGGGCAAGACCAAGGGCTTGGAGCCGGGAGAGCTGGGGGCCATGGCCTCCATCGACCTGGAGATCAAGGCGATGGAGGTGGACCATTCCATCTATGGCGCGACCGCCTACGCGGTGGAAACGCCGGCCGGGTGGATCGTGTATAGCGGCGACATACGGCTTCACGGTGTCTGCGGAGACAAGACCAGGAAGTTCATGGCGGACGCCAAGGCGCTCTCACCGGCGGCATTGATAGTCGAAGGTACCAGGACCAGCCGTGAGGACGCGCATTATCAGCTTTCGGAAGCGGACGTGGCGAGCAGGTGCCGGGCCGCCGCAGAGGATGTGGACGGACTCATGATCGCCGATTTCTCCGCGCGCAACTTCGAAAGGCTGGATGCGTTCATGGAGATAGCCAAGGGAACGGGCAGGTCGCTCGTGGTGACGATCAAGGACGCCTATTTCCTGGATGCGATGCGATTGGTCGATGGCGTGGACCGGCTATCCAAGGTGCTGGTCTACGGAGAACTGAAAAGCAGGGGGAGCAAGGTCAAGGACTCCGTCGAGGAGCAGATCGGCCGCCTGGTGGATCCGATGGAGATATCGATGCATCCCTGGGAGCACATCCTTTGCTTTTCCTCCTACGATATGGGAAATCTGCTGGACATAAGGCCGAAGGGGGGCCGGTACATCTATTCGTCCTCGGAGGCCCATTCGGAGGACCAAGTATTCGATTTCGTACGGTTGCATCGGTGGATATCCAGGTTCGGGATGGAGGTGCGCGGGTTCCAGGAAAAGAAAGGAAATATCACGTTCGAACCCGGCTATCACGCATCAGGGCATGCTTCGGCAGATGACCTGGAAAAGGTAGTGGAGGCGATAGACCCCGGCCTGGTCATCCCGGTGCACACCTTCCGTCCGGAATTCTTCCAGGAACTGGACAGGAAGGTGGCTCTGCCGGTCCCGGGAGTCCCCATCGATATCCTGTGATCTAAAAGATTAGGGATACGCCTCTTTGTCCGAATAAAACGACGGTTCTCCGCCTTCATCCATGATAGGGGAGGTTCGTCCGGAGGCACTCTGCCATGTCCTCCAATGTCGCGCGGATCCCTTCATCGGCCCTTGCTCTCATCAGCTCGGCCAGGCTCCCGTTCTCGATGCGTTCCTCGATCAGCCCAAGGTACGGCCTCTCATCCTGATTGGCGCTCTTCGACGCGATGGCCAGGACCTGGCGCAATTCCTGCCTGAGCTGTCCGGTCCCGCTCTTGATGGCAGCCTCGGTCAGCGAACGCAGGTCCTCGTCATCCTCGGTGAGATGAAAATCCTTCGAGCGCAATAGGGCCAGGGACAGGGCGGTGATCGCCATGTCGGAATGCAGGCACTCCTGCTCGTCGATGGCCTTGATCTCCACGCAGTTCCGGGAGAACCTGACGATCACGCCGCGAGAATCGACCCATTCGTGGCATAGCATCTCCGCGTCATGTTTTCTAAGCTCCCGGTACATTTCCTGCTGGATATCGAGGTAATCCTGCTTCGAGCGCAGCATCTCCGGTATCACCCCATGGGCGATGATCGGCATCCTGCGCTGGTTATCCCGATAGAAGATAAGGCGATTGTCCTCGCTTCCGGTCAGCCGGCCTTCCACATAGGGTGAGCTGGCACCGATCGCCACCAGGTAAGGGATTATGGCCCGGGTGCGGTTGAACAGGCGCACCATCTCCTCATCGTTCGTGAAGGGGACGTTTATCTGGATCGCCTGAATGTTGAGCCAGCCGTGCTGCCTGATGTCGAAAAGACGGTCGTAGACCTCGTAGATCTCCTTGTCCTCATGGTCCCATACCGATGTCTGGTCCAGCTTCAGCAGGGGATGCATCCCCAACCCCAGGAACCGGTACCGGTCCTGGGTCGCCTGATACAGACGTTCCAGGCCGCCATACAGAGTCCTTTCCAGTCCCTGGACCGATGTCCCGGGCAAGGTGGGAACGATCTCTATGACGTTCTTCTGCAGCTCTTTGGAAAGATTCACCTCCCCGAACTGGAACTCGTTGACGACCTCCCCGTTCAGCTCTTCGATCAGAACGTCGTTGATGGGCAGCGGTCGAAAGTCGCGGTCGTTGATCGAATACTCATGCTCGGTGCCGATGGTCATGTGCTCTCACTCGATGGTCAGGTCAGCCACTTTTTCGGTTTCCGGCTCTTCTATACCGCAAACCGTCCAAAGTTCGTCCTCGGGCAGGAAAGCAATGACCCGGATGATCTTCTCGACGGCCGTTTTGTATTGCTCGTCGTACTCCTTGCGGTCCTGTTTGAGAACCGCCACCAACGGGCATATGGATTCTTTCTTGAGGTAGATCTCGATGACCCCATCCTTTACGTCAAAGGTGAATGGACCGGCAACACAGGTCTCTGGTTTGAAGGCCTGTATGGCGCATAGTCCGTTCTCGTTGAACATGACGCACATGCTGTCCTCCTTGACCTTCAGTCTCTTGTACCCGGCGAACTCTATTTTGTCCCCAGACACCCCGTTCTCGGTCATTATATTGATACGCTCATCCGTCAGCGGCGGGTGGGCGTCCTTGCAGCAATGGCCACCGCACTGTTTGCAAACCTCGGTGGCCTTTTCATACCATTCGTCGCTCATACCATTACCTTTCCATCAGGTTCGAGATGATTTCGTTGTATATTTGAGGATAATATTCATCCTCACCGCTCTCGAGAGAAGGGTTATCATTGACCTCTATTACAAATTGTCTCCCGCCACGCTGTTTGATGTCGACACTGTATAACCCCTTCCCGATGGCGCTGGCCGCCTTGATCGCCAGGTCGATCGTTTCCCGGGGAACCTGATCCGGCGGGACCGATTCCGAGGCATAGTCGGGTATCTCGCCCTCTTCGCTGGCTACGATCTTCTCTGACTCTGTGGGGAGAACGTATCGGCAGGCGTACAGCAATCTGCCGTCCAATACTCCGATCTTCCAGTCCTCATCGCTCTCGATGTACTCCTGGGCCACGATCCAGTCCGACATCTTCAGATAGCTTCCGGCGATGCGGTGCGCATCCGTTGGCGACGTCACCTTCTTCACCCGGTTCCCTAGGGTCGTGGATGGCTCCTTCAATATCATCGACCCACCCATGGATTCCAGAAGGTTTCTGATGCCATCTTCTCTGAAGTCGTCCTTCTTGACGAACTCCGTCCTGGGAACAGGCACCCTGGCTTTGATCAGATGCAGGTACATGTTGACCTTGTCCGAGCATATCTGGATCGATCTCGAATCGTCTATGACCGGTATATCGTGCATCTCGGCCATCTTGGAGGCTATGAAGGAGATGTTCAGCGGATCGGTCCGACTGCGAATGAACAAAGCATCGGTCTTTAGGACCTTCTTGATCTCGACCGGGAATATGAAGTAGGAAAGGTATCCCATCCCTTCCGCCGTATCACGACATTTGATCAGTAACGTCAGCTTGCGCGAATAGCTCAATGCCTGCCGGTCCACAAAGATCCCAAGCGTCCTCAATCTAGAACACCCCCAAGGACCAGCCTGACATGACAGACCGATGATGTAAACGCTGAAGCGACAGCCATGTTCCCCAGATCGCTTTGGGATTGCCAATCCGCCCGGCATATTTATGGTTTCGCAGCTAAGGTCAGCGCTCTGGTATTGAATAACGGTAAAGTGGTCCGGTTAAGAGAATGACGAGCGATGACCTCCTATTCCACATATTGACCCTTTGTCGTCCTTCACAGTTAGAGGCCGACTGTAGGACTCATGGTGCAGAGGTGGATCATACGAGGTCGACCGCTGACATTGCTGGATTCTTGCAACAGAGATAGTCACATCGCAAGGTGTTAATATCGGAATGGGGCATGCCTAGGCAATCAAGGTTCCGGCGTCCACCGCTCATATGGAACGGATTTGCACGCCTCGGGCAAGACCCTCGGACCAGAAATTCTGGCCGGAGGCCGTTCGGTCAAGGGGCAGAGCTCGATAAAGATCAAAAAGGTCATCAGATGGATCCGATCATACTCATCGTCACATTCGCTTTTCTAGGATATGCCATAAAATACATAGACCAGGCATACGACGAACACGAGTTCTCGATCCGGTCCGCGAACTTGGTCGCGATCACCGCGGGTATTCTGATGGGTACCCTGATGGCCTTCGACAGCCCTTTCTCCACGGCGTTCTTCATCGCAATGATCATCAGCCTGGTGCTGGCGAAGAAGATCGACAACGTCGCGTTCGCTGCCGGCTCATGCATAGCATTCGTGGTCATGGGCGTGTTCATGCTGGATGCCAGCGTTACGTTGCTTTGGATCCCGATCGCATTGTTCTTGCTGGCCGGATTCGTGGATGAAGTGGTGGACGGTTTCGCCCACAAGCACAAGCTTGGATTCGTGGCCGAGAAGTTCTGCCATTACCGCCCGTTCAGCGATTTCGCCCTGTTCGGGATGATCGGCTTGGGTATGTTCGACTGGATCTATATCCTGCCTTATTTCTCGTTCACCATCGCTTACATGCTGGTGGGAAGGATCAACTTCATGGACATCGCCATCGGGATCAGAGGGGTCATCCGCAGGGCGTCCAGGTTCCGGCCGTAGGCACTTTTAGGATGCGTGCATCCCACCAATCCCTTTATTACTTCATGACTGGCTCTTCATCCTTTATAAAGGAATGATCCCATGACGGAAAGGGCCAAGAACGATGTTATATCAGAGCTCAGAATGTTGCCTGGAGTAGGAGAGAACGCGGCGGAGGCATTGTATCGGCTGGGGATCAGGTCGAAGGAGGATCTGATCGGAAAGGACCCGGAACGGATGTACGAGGAACTGCGTTCGATGAAAGGGTCGTATGCCGAACCGTGCATGCTCAACTCATTGAAGATCGCGGTGAAGACAGCGTCCAAGAAGTGATTTTCAGACCTTGACCACGCGATGACCATCGGCCTTGGCGATCAGCATCTCTCCCATCTCCAGACTGCTCCATTCTCCCGGCGTGAATGGTTCCGACGAGACCACGACGGCGCTCGATAGGTCATGACCGCGCAGTGCTTCCCCTCTACCCGTCATATCCAGGGTCTGCAGGTTGGCGAAGTTCATCGGATATTTCTCATCATTGATGAAGGCCTTCCTGAGCACGAAAAGGACGGCCCCATCAGTCAGCGCAAAGTTCAGCGAGGATGTCCCTTCCGACTGGTCCCGGCACATGTCCTGAACCGCCGAAAGCACCCCGGTCTCGGCTTGGCCCGCTTGCTCGATCCTCTGCAGGAGATAATGGAACATGACCTCGGAGTCGGTGTCACCTTGGAGAGTGTCCGCATAACGCTCAAGCAGCCTGGCCCTGAAGGAGTGCGGGTCACCCAGGGTACCATTGTGGGAGAAAAGCCACCCGTCCTTCTGGAAGGGGTGGGTGTTGAGCAGATTCCTTTCGCCTGAAGTGGGGTTCCTTACGTGGGCCATGACAAAACCCGGTTCCGTCCTGCGCATGGCGCCGGGCAAGGCAAAGCTGTCCGTGGCCTTGATCGGCTCCTTCATTACCATGGGACCATGGTCTGTGAAGTATCCTATGCCCCATCCTCCGGAATAGGTCTCCGCCGAGGATTGAAAGAATTCCCTGAGCAATCTCGATTTGATCACTGGAGGGACGCTCTGAGGGGCGGCCATGGCGAAGATGCGGCACATCGGACCAGGCATGACGCGGAACGATTTAACGAAATCGCCCGATTGTCGCAGCCACAGAGAACGGTCAGGCCGCCAAGGAACAGTAAATACAATTTAAGGATCTGCAAGAGTGCATCCGAAACGCTCGTCCAATTATCTCGTTAGAGCATGGCTCTCCCCAAACGGTCCGCGATCCTTCCGCCGTACAGATAGATCGTTATCACGACGATAGCATCGACCCCGGCGATGATGAGATAGTTAGCGATCCAAAGAAAGTCGGCGGCTCTTCCGGACGGGCCAATGACCGATTCGACAAGATAAACCATTAGCAGAATGACAAACCACAGGATCAGGTATAGATCGACGGCGCCAACGACACTGATCTGACGCGATCCACAGCTACTACAATGCTTTAGCCTCGAATCCCTGGCCTCACCACATACCCGGCACTTCATCTCCAATTCCCCTGATCGTATCGGTCCCGGTCTTTTAGTAACTATCCATCCCCCCTGTGACAGAAGACAGTGATGCGGCATCTCAATATCGGCTCCTGTCGTATTTCGTTCGCTGAGACCGCCCAAGATATTAAGCTGAGATGCAGCCATCGTGCCCGGGGGTTCGTGATGCAAAAGGTGTTCTACTTCGTGGCGCACATGCCAGACGAGCCGGGGGCGCTGCACAAAGCGGCGGAGATCGTGACCCGATACCAGGGCAATGTGGACCGGATCCACTACGACCGGCGGATAGACCCGTATACGGTGTTCTTCGAGATAAGGTGCGACGATGCCGCCTATGAGCGGATCAAGAAGGAGCTGGAGCTGCTCGGGTACCTCCAGGACTCGCTTGCCGTTCCCAGTTTCCTCAAGTTCAACGTGTACCTGCCAAACCGGCCCGGGGCTCTGTTCGAGTTCCTGCACAGCACCACCTCGGCCGCATGCAACATCGCCTTTCTCGATTTCGACGACGTGAGCAAGTACCCGGAAAGGGTAACGATCAGCCTGACGATCGGGGACAGCTCTCGGGTCCAAGGCCTCCTCGATGAGCTGAAGTCGAAGTATCCATTGGAGATCCTCGAGTACGACACCACCGGGAAACACCTGGACGACACCGTCTTCTATATCCGGTTCGCCCAGGAGCTCCGTCTGCTGATCGGGGACGCCGAGGACCAGTTCCTATTGCGGCTGCTCTCTGACATCAACCACATTGTGCAGGAGCTGCATAACCTGGGAGAGGACCCGAAGCTCGTGTTCAACAGCGTCCTGCAGACAGGAAGGACCCTCAAGGCCACCACCGGCAAGGGGTTCTATGCAGATGTGCAGCATCTGGAACTGGGGGACGGAGCGGAACTGTACTGCTTTCAGCTGCCCTGCGGGGGAAGCATCTTTGCAATGGTGTCTCCGGAGGAGGTCATGCTCATCGACACCGGTTATGGCGTCTACCACGACGACGTGGTCCATATGCTGGCCGATCACGGCATAAACGATCTCTCATCGATCAAGAGAATGTTCATCAGTCATGCCGATGCCGATCACTCCGGTGGGGCGGGACTGTTCGAGGCCGAATCATTTGCGCACCCAGGGACCGTGGACATAGTGGAGCGGTCGAACCGGGCCTACGGTTCAAAGCTCCAGTCGTCGGTGCTTGAAGAGGTGTATACACGGCTCATCAACATGTTCTCCAATTTCCGGCCACCGGCCAAGTTCAGCCTTCTGGATGGAGACCTCGGGACAAGAGGACCCTTCCGGATCGTGGCCCATGACCGGTTCGCGGGAATGGACTTCGAGGTCCTGGAGAGCCTGGGAGGGCATCTGCATGGACAGATCTTCCTGCTGTTTGAGGAAGAAGGGCTGCTGTTCTCGGCGGATTCGCTTATCGGTTTTGAATCGCTCACCCCTGAAAGAGAGGAGTTCAACATCCTGGCCAAGAACCTGATGACCTCGGTGAACGTGGACAGCGAGAAGGCCAGCCGGGAAAGGAAGGGGCTGCTGGCATTGGCGGCAGAGATGGATGCGAAACTTGCTCCTGCGGGTAAAAGGTGCCTCATCTGTGGAGGTCACGGAGCGATCTGTGTCCTGGAATCCGGAAAGCTTAGAACACATGGCAAGGTGGAAAGGTACCGGCGCAGGAGCCTGGAATCGCAGACCTGATCGATCATGGCCCAATTACTGGCCTGTGGGCACATATTTCATCAGACCTGACCGAAGCGGACTAGGGAAGCCTTAATGCACTAGCCGGCAGATACGATTGATGGTTGGAATGACTACTGAATCCATCAGAGAGATCATCGAGGACCGCAAGTTCCTGTTCTTTGGGGGTAAAGGGGGCGTCGGCAAGACCACCATGGCTGCCACCACCGCTACCTGGCTATCAGACCATGGTTACAACACCCTGATAGTGGCGACCGATCCCACCGTCAGCCTGTCAGCGATCTATGGCCAGCACATCAGCGAGACAGAGATCACCAAGATCGGAACGGAACGCCATCTGTGCGGCCTCAACATCAATCCCAAGAAGGCGATGGGCGTGTTCCAAACGCGCCTGGAAGGGACCCTGGAAGGGTTCTCCACCCTTTTCGGCTCGGAGCTGTTGTCCACGCCGTGCACGGAGGAGATCGCCGCTTTCGACCAGTTCGTCTCCTTCTTCGACGACGAGGAGCATGACAAGATCGTGTTCGACACGGCACCGACGGGGCACACGTTGCGAGAACTGTCCATGCCCTTCGACTGGTCAGGATATATTGCCAACCAGATCAAGAACCGGAAAGAGCTGTCAGAGGCCCTGGGCTTCGTCTATGACGACAACATGCTCGACGACCTAAAGCTGGAGAAGCAGCGCTACGACAACTCTGTCAAAGGCCTTTCTGACAGTTCCGTCTCGGCCTTCAACCTGGTCCTTCTGCCGGAGAAACTGCCGATCGAGGAGACCGCCCGGGCCATAGAGGACCTGTCAGGTTTCGGTATCCAAGTGCCTTCGTTGATCATCAACGGGGTGATCCCCCAGGACGTGCTGAAGGGCAACTGGTTCCTGGAAAAGAGGAGAGCCACCCAGGACCGCTACCTGCAGGAGATAGACGAGCGCTTCGGCAGCAAACTGAGAGTGCAGGTGCCACTTTTTGAGACGGACATTTACGGACTGGACCGCCTGAGGCGGGTCGGGAGGGGGCTGTATGGCGAATAAGGTCCGACTGACCCTGCTATCATTCTCCTGCTGCCATCCCAAGATGGCAGTTTATGACAAACAGTATGTCGACCGGATCAAAGAGGCGATCAAGAACACCGGCGTGGACGCGGAGATCGACCTGGTGACGGTGACCGAAGCCCAGATGTCACTGAGGTACCTGTTCATGGCGGAGATCCAGCCGATGTTCCAGAAATACGGTTCGGCGGTGGCACCGGCGTTATTCGTGGATGAGAAGCTTGCCTTGTTCGGCGGGGTACCGACCCTGGAAAAGTTGGAAGAGGTCCTTAGGAAAGCCGCTCATGACCGTGCCCCGATATCGATCCAGTGATCGCCCGTCCCGTTCCGATGATCTAATGCCGGTTGAAGAACTCCTTCACATTGGGCCGGTTCAGGTAGATTATGACCAGCCAAGGGAAGACCAGATTGGCGGCTAGATCGATCATCCAGGCGGGATCCGAGAAACCTCTGAGCAGTGGGTTGACGAAAGCTGACAAGATCGAGACGAGCGCAAAGATTATCCCAACGACCCACGCCCACGATCGACCCTTCAGGAACGCGTACCCGATCATGAAGGAGACCAGGGCCAACGACAAGAACAGGAGCGCCAGAGAACCGAATATCAGAGTCGCGTT